>NZ_JAPCIQ010000006.1:0-101747 GCF_027707405.1 Aeromonas sp. QDB68
TGCGATTAAATCAGATCACAAACGAAGCCTTTTTTCTATCTATTTCAATTGGTTGTAGCTAAAGATCCTGTACATGAGGCCAGGATAGGATCGTATTGCTTGACCTTATCCCAGTTGATCCGGATCTGGAAACTGTTCAGGGCGGTGAGCGTGATGCTCTTGCCGTTGGCCTTCACCTCAGTCAGCACGTCCGCCAGTTTCGGCCCTACGTATTTGTGCGGTTTGTCCACCCAGGGATTGCTCGTCACCACCTCATGCTGCGGCAGCGCCTGGATCATGGCCATATCGAACAGCACCTCTCCATCTGCCGGGTCGGCAGGGTCCAGATTCCCCGTCACCTTGAGAATGACCGGCCCCTGCGGTGTCGCCAGCGCCATGCCCGGCAAGGCCAGGAAAAGGAGTAACGGGAGAAGCCCTAAGTATCGCATGTTCACCTCAGATCATTTCACTATCAACAACTTCAGCTTAGTAGCACTAAAAAAAACGGCCCGCAAAAGCGAGCCGTTTGATGACTTGACGGGATTACATCATACCCATACCGCCCATGCCACCCATATCAGGCATGGCAGGTGCATCTTTCTTCGGCAGCTCGGAGATCATGCACTCTGTGGTGATCATCAGGCCAGCGACGGACGAGGCGAACTGCAGGGCAGAACGGGTTACCTTGGTCGGATCCAGGATACCCATGGCCAGCATGTCGCCGTACTGTTCGGTGTAGGCGTTGTAACCGTAGTTGCCTTCACCGTTCTTCACGGCATTGGCGATGACGGAGGCTTCTTCGCCGGCGTTGATGACGATTTGACGCAGCGGGGCTTCCATGGCGCGCAGGGCAACCTTGATGCCGACGTTCTGGTCTTCGTTGTCACCACGCAGGGAGGCCAGCTTGGCAGCAACGCGCACCAGCGCTACACCACCACCGGCAACCACGCCTTCTTCCACGGCTGCGCGAGTGGCGTGCAGGGCATCGTCAACACGGGCTTTCTTCTCTTTCATTTCAACTTCAGTGGCAGCACCCACCTTGATCACGGCAACACCGCCGGCCAGCTTGGCCACGCGCTCTTGCAGCTTCTCACGGTCGTAATCGGAAGAGGTCTCTTCGATCTGCTGACGGATCTGGGCCACGCGGCTTTCGATCAGGGCAGCATCACCCACGCCATCGATGATGGTGGTGTTCTCTTTGGTGATGACGATACGCTTGGCACGGCCCAGATCTTCCAGGGTCGCTTTTTCCAGCTCCATACCCACTTCTTCGGAGATCACGGTACCACCGGTCAGGATGGCGATATCCTGCAGCATGGCCTTGCGGCGATCACCGAAGCCCGGCGCCTTGACGGCGGCCACTTTCACGATGCCACGCATGGTGTTGACCACCAGGGTCGCCAGCGCTTCGCCTTCCACGTCTTCGGCCACGATGATCAGCGGTTTGCCCGCCTTGGCCACACCTTCCAGCACCGGCAGCATTTCGCGGATGTTGGAGACTTTCTTGTCCACCAGCAGGATGAAGGGGTCATCCAGCTCGACGGAGCCGGTTTCCGGCTTGTTCACGAAGTAAGGGGAGAGGTAGCCGCGGTCGAACTGCATGCCTTCTACCACCGCCAGCTCGTCGTCCAGGCCCTGACCGTCTTCCACGGTGATGACGCCGTCACGACCGACCTTGTCCATGGCTTCAGCAATCAGCTTGCCGACCTTCTCGTCGGAGTTGGCGGAGATGGTGCCTACCTGGGCGATGGCATTGTTGTCGGCACAGGGGGTGGACAGTGCTTGCAACTCGGCAACGGCAGCCACAACGGCCTTGTCGATACCACGCTTCAGATCCATGGGGTTCATGCCGGCAGCAACGGCCTTCAGGCCTTCGTTGACGATGGCTTGAGCCAGTACGGTGGCAGTGGTGGTACCGTCACCGGCGGCGTCATTGGCCTTGGAAGCGACTTCCTTGACCATCTGGGCACCCATGTTCTGGAACTTGTCTTCCAGTTCGATTTCACGGGCAACGGAGACGCCATCCTTGGTGATGGTCGGAGCGCCGAAGGACTTGTCCAGCACCACGTTGCGGCCTTTCGGGCCCAGGGTCACCTTGACGGCATCGGCCAGGATGTTGACGCCTTCCAGCATTTTGATGCGAGCTTCGTTGCCAAACTTAACTTCTTTAGCTGCCATGTTCTTCAATCCTTAAATCAATTCGGGAAAAGAGGGAGGGTGATTACTCTTCGACAATCGCCAGGATGTCGGTCTCGGACAGGATCAGTACGTCCTGGCCATCCAGCTTTTCGGTCTTCACGCCGTAGCCTTCGTTGAAGATCACCTTGTCACCCACCTTGACGGCCAGTGCTTTGACATCCCCATTGTCCAGAATTCGACCAGTCCCCACGGCAAGAACTTCACCACGGGTGGACTTCTGGGCCGCAGTGCCAGTCAAGACGATGCCGCCAGCGGATTTGGCTTCAGCTTCGATGCGCTTGATGATGACGCGGTCGTGCAGTGGACGAATTTTCATCGATAACTCTCCCAAAATGAGTCTCTGTGTTGCTTGAGGAATGGCCGCAATCGGCCAAATTTGTCATGTCCCTGATCTGGGGCAACAGGGCTAGCCCTTCAAGGGCAAATACAAAAAAAATATTTTCACGTACTATGAATACCTTCGATGGATCACCCATCCCCAATCAGGAAGGCGGATGGAGACGGCCAGCATTCAGGCCCAAAGCACCTAGAGACTCTGCCTTGAGCCGACCCAATCCCATGCTGACCGCCCCCATGACACCCATGCTGCTGCGCATGACGGGCCCCATGATCCTGGGCATCATCGCCATCCTGGCCTTCAACCTGGTCGATACCTTCTTCATCGGCATGCTGGGTACCCAGGCGCTGGCCGCCATCAGCTTCACCTTCCCGGTCACCTTTGTCGTCACCTCCCTGACCATGGGGCTGGGAGCGGGCCTGTGCGCCCTGCTCGGTCATGCCCTGGGGCAGGGTCGCCATGACGAGGCTGCCCGCATCACCACAGACTGCCTGTTCCTCGCCGTCATCCTGGTGAGTCTGCTTGCTGGACTGGGGGCAATGACCATTACCCCTCTGTTCACCCTGCTGGGGGCCAGCCCCGAGCTCATCTCCCTCATCCACGATTACATGCTCATCTGGTATCTGACCGTCCCCATGCTGGTCGTGCCCATGGTCGGCAATGCGGCCATCCGGACCACGGGGGATACCAAGACCCCCAGTCTGGTGATGGGGGTCGCCGGTCTGGTCAACGGCGTGCTGGATCCTCTGCTCATCTTCGGGCCGGGCCCCTTCCCCGAGTGGGGCATTCGGGGAGCCGCCATCGCCACTTCCCTCTCCTGGTTGATGGCCATGCTGGTCAGCCTCCATCTGCTGCGCAAGCGGGAGACGCTGCTGACCTGGCGCCTCTCTCCCCGCCCTCAGCTGTTGGCCCATTGGCGCGCCCTGCTCCATGTGGCTGTGCCCGCATCGTTTACCAACATGCTCAACCCACTGGCCAACGCCGTGTTGATGATCATTTTCGCCGGGCTCGGAACCGAGGTGGTCGCCGCCTACGGCGCGGCATCCCGGGTCGAGGCCTTGCTGCTCATCGTGATGATGGCGCTCTCTTCCGTGCTGGCCCCCTTCATCTCGCAGAACTGCGGCGCCGGGAATCCGGCCCGAGCCAAGGCCGCCCTGCTGCTCTGCATGCGCTTCGCCCTGCTGTTCCAGCTTGGGGTCTACGTGCTGACCTGGCTTCTCGCCCCCTTCATCGCCGATCTGTTCAGCGATCATCCGCAAGTGGTGCGACTCATCGTGCTCTATCTGCATCTGGTCCCCATTGGCTACGGTTTTCAGGGCATGGTGATGCTGCTGGCCTCGGCCCTCAACGGCGTCAGGGCATCGGCGGTGTCACTGCTGATAAACGGCATCAGACTGTTTGTCTTCTTGCTGCCAGGGGCCTGGCTGGGGGCAAAACTGGGGGGAGAACAGGGGATTTATCTGGGGATGCTGCTGGCGAACCTGGCCGCCGGATTGCTGGCATGGGGGTATGCCCGCCACAGATTCGAGCGGCTGTGCCATCAGGGGAGATCCTGACGGCACAGCCCGAGGCTCGCGATTACTCTTTGCGTTCGAACTCCCCTTCGATGGTGTTGCCACCCCCTCGCGGGGATTGTCCGGGCCTGTCATCGCCGGGACCCGGCTCGAACGGCTGCTGGCGAGCCTGGAAGCCCCCCATCTGCATCCTGAACTGATTGCTGCCAATCAGCTTGTCGGCCAGCATGTTGCGCAGCCAGGGCTGCAGCAGCAGGATGCCGACAATATCGCTCACAAACCCCGGGATAATCAGCAGCAAACCCGCCAACGCCAGCATCATGCCACCCATCACCTCGCGGCCGGGCATCTCCCCCAGCTGCATCTTCTGCTGGGCAGTGAGCAGGGTCTTGATCCCCTCGCTGCGCACCAGCGACGATCCCAGCACGGCGGTCAGCACCAACAAGCCAACGGTCGGCAAGGCCCCGATCACGGAGCCCACCTTGATCATGACGGTGAGCTCCAGCAATACCAGCCCGACCAACAACAGTAACAACTTGCCCATAGCAACCTCGGAGCGATGAATGAATGGACCCGGGGTGTCCGGTCGGCAGCCGCACATCGCTGATGCTGACGCGCCGGGTTCAGGTCTTCTGACATTAACATGGGGCTGGTTGATCATTTTTCAAGCCTCTCCTGCCGCAGGCCCCGGAATACGGATAAATATTTGTCCGCCCAACTGGGATTGAGGTGGTTGTTCTGTCAAAGTTAATCGCCCGATTGCAATATCTGTTTAATGACCACAAGAAATTTGAGGTTGCCTCAAATTTAGTGATCCAGGTCTAATACCGGATACCTCAATTGGGGTAACATCAACACCAGTCATTGCACAGGGAGCAACTGGCTCCCAACTGCCCCACCCGATGTGTGGTGCTTCAGGATGAAATGTGCGTAGGGAAATCGCGACCACTCGGTGAGGATCGTTTCCATTTATTTGATTTCTGAGGCATAACAATGAGCGACATCAAGAACGTCCGCATTGAAGAAGACCTGCTGGGCACCAAAGAAGTTTCCAACGACCTCTACTACGGCGTGCACACCCTGCGCGCTGTTGAAAACTTCAAGATCAGCACTCAGAAGATTTCTGACGTTCCCGAGTTTGTTCGTGGCATGGTCCTGACCAAGAAGGCGGCTGCACTGGCCAACGGTGAGCTGGGCACCATCCGTCCCGAGATCGCAGACAAGATTGTCGAAGCCTGCGACCTGATGCTGAACACCGGCAAGTGCTTCGATCAGTTCCCGGTCGATGTCTATCAGGGCGGCGCCGGTACCTCCGTCAACATGAACACCAACGAAGTGCTGGCCAACATCGCCCTCGAGCTGATGGGACTTGAAAAGGGTCGCTACGACGTCATCAACCCCAACGATCACGTCAACAAGTGCCAGTCCACCAACGATGCCTACCCCACCGGTTTCCGCGTGGCCGTGGTCAACAGCACCGACACCACCCTGCACGCTCTGGAAGCCCTCATCGCCGCCTTCGATGTCAAAGCCAAGGAATTCAAACATATCCTGAAAATGGGCCGTACCCAGTTGCAAGACGCGGTGCCCATGACCCTGGGTCAGGAGTTCCACGCCTTCGCCGTCACCCTGCGTGAAGAGATCAAATCCATCAAGCGTTGCCAGGAGCTGCTGCTGGAAGTGAACCTGGGCGCCACCGCCATCGGTACCGGTCTGAACACTCCGCCCGAGTACTCCGGTCTTGCCATCAAGCGTCTGGCCGAGATCACCGGTCGTGCCTACGTGCCGGCAGAGGACCTCATCGAAGCGACCTCCGACTGCGGGGCCTATGTGATGCTGCACGGTGCGGTCAAGCGCCTGGCCATGAAGCTCTCCAAGATCTGTAATGACCTGCGTCTGCTCTCCTCCGGCCCGCGCACTGCGCTCAAAGAGATCAACCTGCCGGAAATGCAGGCTGGCTCCTCCATCATGCCGGCCAAGGTCAACCCGGTCATTCCGGAAGTGGTCAACCAGTCCTGCTTCAAGGTATTCGGCAACGACGTCACCATCACCTTCGCCGCCGAGGCCGGTCAGCTGCAGCTGAACGTCATGGAGCCGGTGATTGGTCAGGCCATGTTCGAATCCCTGAGCCTGATGGAAAAAGCCTGCATCTCCCTGCGCGAGAAGTGCGTGGAAGGCATCACCGCCAACCCGGACATCTGCATGAACCACGTGCTGAACTCCATCGGCATCGTGACCTACCTGAACCCCTTCATCGGTCACCATGAAGGCGACATCGTCGGCAAGATCTGTGCCCAAACCGGCAAGAACGTCCGCGAAGTCGTGCTGGAACGCGGCCTGCTGACCGCCGAACAGCTGGACGAGATCCTCTCCATCGAGAACCTGATGAACCCGCAATACAAAGCCAAGCGTTACACCCGCGAAGCCACCGTATAAGCGAGCAGATGGGCCGGGGTGATCCCGGCCCATTTAAAGTCAATTCCCGAGCGGTCTCCCCACAGCCCCATCGGGAATTGGCTTTTCAGCCTAATAAAACCTAAAAAAACTGGAAAATGGAGTGTTCGCTATGATTGGAATCGAGTTACTTGTGGTGCTCGCCGCTATCTATCTGGGGGCCCGGATAGGCAGCATAGGTATCGGCTTTGCCGGTGGTCTGGGGGTACTGGTGCTGACCTGGGGGCTGGGCATGCCCATCCCGAGCGATCAGCTGGTGACCTATCTCCCGTGGGACGTGATCATGATCATCGCGTCCGTCATCTGCGCCATCGCCTGTATGCAGCTGGCCGGCGGGATGGATTATCTGGTGCACCTGGCCGAAAAAGCCCTGCGCAAGAATCCCAAGCACATCACCTTCGCCGCGCCGGTCGTCACCTACCTGATGACCATGCTGGCCGGTACCGGTCACACCGCCTTCTCCACCCTGCCGGTGATCGCCGAAGTGGCCAAGGAGCAGGGCATTCGCCCCTCTCGTCCGCTCTCCATCGCGGTCGTTGCCTCCCAGATTGCCATCACCGCCTCCCCCATCTCGGCAGCCGTGGTCGCTTTCTCCGGCATGCTGGAGCCGCTTGGCGTCGACTACCTGACCCTGCTGGCCATCTGCATCCCGTCCAGCTTCATCGCCTGTCTGCTGGGGGCCTTCATCGCCAACCTGCTGGGCAAGCCGCTGGATCAGGACGAAGTCTATCTGGAGCGCAAAGCCAAGGGACTCATCAAGCTGCGCGGTACCAGCCAGGTTGAGATCAAGCCTTATGCCAAGCTCTCCGTCGGCATCTTCGTCGCTTCCATCGTGGCCGTGATGGCCTATGCCACCGCCATCTCCGGCAACGTCGGCCTCATCAGCAGCCCGCCGATCCCCCGCGATGGCGCCATCATGGGCATCATGCTCTCCGCCGCTACCCTGATGGTACTGTTCTGCAAACTGGACGCGGCCCAGATCACCAACATGCCGACCTTCAAGTCCGGTATGTCCGCCTGTATCTGCGTGCTGGGCGTAGCCTGGCTGGGCAACGTCTTCGTGAAGGGCAACATGGTCGAGATCCAGGCGTTCGCCGGCGATCTGCTGAGCCAATACAGCTGGCTGCTGGCCGTGGTGCTGTTCTTCTCCTCCATGCTGCTCTACTCGCAAGGTGCCACCACCAAGGCCCTGATGCCTGCCGCCCTGGCACTGGGTGTCAGCCCGCTGGCGGCCATCGCCTCCTTCGCCGCCGTGAGCG
The DNA here is from genome assembly GCF_027707405.1 of Aeromonas sp. QDB68. Taxonomy (NCBI): domain Bacteria; kingdom Pseudomonadati; phylum Pseudomonadota; class Gammaproteobacteria; order Aeromonadales; family Aeromonadaceae; genus Aeromonas; species Aeromonas sp. QDB68. The sequence continues at coordinate 7,743 of NZ_JAPCIQ010000006.1, forward strand.
CCCTGTTCGTGCTGCCGACCTACCCGACCCTGCTGGCCGCGGTCGAGATGGACGACACCGGCTCCACCCGCATCGGCAAGGCCGTGTTCAACCACCCCTTCTTCATCCCGGGTGTGGCCACCATCGCCATGGCTGTGGCGCTCGGCTTCTTCTTCGGTGGTCTCATTCTCTGACCGATGAACCACCCCATGTAAAACGGCCCGAACGGGCCGTTTTTTTTATGCCCGGCCGCCGCCGGGCTCCCATGAAAAAGCCGCTCCCGGGAGCGGCTTTCGTCATCCTGGCGGCATCCTCAGGCCGTGGTCTGGCGGGTACCGAAATAGTCAGCCAGGAAGTCGTCGAACGACAGGCTGTCACTGCGTTCCCGCTCCCGCTGCTTGGCCAGGGAGTCCCGTGCCTCGCCAGCAAAATAGGCCTCGTCCCAGTACTGCAGATCGCCGGCCAGCATCTCTTCCCGGTAGCGGCTCGCCAGCGCATCGCCGAAGCAGCCGTTGTCCTGGCCGCTTGAAAGCAACTGCTTGAGCAGGCGGGCGGAGTAGGTCTGCTCGGGGTCGAGCAGCTTCTCACGGTGCATCGCCAGCGTCTCGCGATAGCGGTTGCGACCACAGCAGCGATCCAGCAGCGCTGCGACCTCGGCCAGCTCGTCGAACAGCTTGAGGCCGTACTCCTTGAGGCCGATGGCATTGCCCTGTTCATCTTCAAGCGTCAGGCCGGGGCGACGCCCCTCCAGCACCACCTTGTTCTGGTTGCGGCGGTTGCGGGCAACCTCGTCATCCGAGAGCACGGGGGACGGGCGCAACAGGCACCAGACCAGGAAGAGATCGAAGAAGCGGATCTGATCCACCTCGATACCGAACGGGGTAAAGGGATTGACGTCCACCGTGCGCAGCTCGATGTATTCGATGCCGCGCTGCTCCAGCGCATCCGAGGGCTTCTCGCCGCTGCGGGGGGTGCGCTTGGGGCGGATCGGCGCGTAGAGCTCGTTCTCCAGCTGCAGCACGTTGTCGTTGAGCTGGCGGTACTCGCCGTTCACCTTGACCCCTATCCTGGCGAAGTCGGGATCATGGGTATTGATGGCCCGGCGCAGACTGCTCACATAAGCGGGCAGGCTGTCATGACTGATCTTGAGCCCCGCCTGGGCGCTGTTGGTGTAACCGAGATCGGACAGGCGCAGAGCCGTGGCATAGGGCAGGTAAAGGGTGCCCTTGCCGGTCTTCTGGAACGGCAGGCTGCTCTTGCGCCCCTTGAGGAAGGAGTCGCAGATGGCCGGAGACGCGCCGAACAGATAGGGCACCAGCCAGCCGAAGCGGTAGACGTTGCGAATAAGCCCCATGTACTTGTCGGAGATGAAGCGCTGGCTGCAGCAGCCCTCTCCCACCAGATCCTGCCACTCGCACCAGAAGCTGTCCGGCATGGAGAAGTTGAAGTGCACCCCGGCGATCACCTGCATCAGGCTGCCGTAGCGGTTCTTCAGACCCTGGCGATAGAGGGTCTTCATCCGCCCGATGTTGGAACTGCCGTACTGGGCCAGGCGGATGCTCTCCTCGTCACCGACGAAGCAGGGCATGGAGAGGGGCCAGATCCGCTCCTCTCCCAGATGATGAATGGTGTGGCGGTGAATGTCGCCGAGCTGCTCGATCAGGCTCTCGATGGAGTCGGTGGCCGGCGTGATGAACTCCAGCAGGCTCTCGGAGTAATCGGTGGTGATGTTGGCATGGGTCAGGGCCGACCCCAGGCTTCTGGGGTGATCGGTCTGGGCCAGGGTCCCTTCGGGGGTGATGCGCAGACATTCGCGCTCGATCCCGCGCCGGATCCCCTTGAGGGCGGTCACCCGTTCCGGGGTGCCCAGCGCAGCCAGCAACTCGGTGAGCGACAAGCTAGTAGTAGTCATATTCACGGCTCATGTGTGGCCGCCCCACCCGGGGCGGCACTTATTGTTGCGACGCCCCTCAGGGCAGTTGCAGTGGATAGATGGGAAGATGAAGCTCGCTCAGGGGTTTTTCAAGCTTTTGCTTGTCTCCCACCACCACAATCACCATCTCGGCCGGATCCAGCCAGCGGGCTGCACTGGCCTTCAGCGTCTCGGGTGACACTGTTTTGATCAGGTTGTTCTGGGCCTGCACATAGTCCGGCTTCAGGTCGTACATGATCATCTGCAGCAGGAAGCCAGCCTTCTGCCCCAGGGTCTCGTAGGAGAGCGCATCCTGCTGGGAGACGGCGCTGCGCATGTAGGCCAGCTCCACCGGGGTCGGCCCGCTCTTGCGGTAGCCGTCCATCTCCTTGAGGAACTGGCGGATGGCATCCACGGTCGCATCGGTGCGCACATTGGCGCCGGTCGCGAAGACACCCGCCTCGCGGTTGGCCTGGAAGCCCGAGCTGGCACCATAGGTGTAGCCCTTGTCTTCCCGCAGGTTGAGGTTGATGCGGCTGTTGAAGTTGCCACCCAGGTTGAAGTTCATCAGGTTGGCGATGAAATAGTCTCCCGTGGTGTCAAACGGCATGGCGCGGCGGCCGATGCGGATCACCGACTGGGGGGCCCCCGGCTTGTCCACCAGATAGATGCCTGGCTTGGCCTGCTCTCCCCCGGGCTTGAGATCCCCCAGGGTCGGGGCGGCCCCCTGCCACTGGGTCAGGAAGGCGAGACCGGATTCCACCTGCTGGGCGGTCACATCACCTGTCACCACCACCTTGGCATTGGTCGGATTGTAATAAGCCTCATAGAAGCGCTTCACATCCGCCAGGGTCAGCTTCTCCACGTCCGCCAGCACCCCGTCAGAGGGTTGGCCGAGGCGGTTCTGCTTGCCATAGACCAGTTCGCGGAACGCCTGACCCGCCAGCCACTCGGGTTGCTGCTCGCTCTGTTTCATGCCTTGCAGCATCTGGGTCTTGAGCCGCTCGAAGTCCGCTTCCCGCAGGCCGGGTTGCAGCAGCACTTCCCGCACCAGCGCCAGGGTTTCGGGCAGCTTGTCCGCCAGACTGCTGATGGTGATGAGGTTGTTGTACTGGGCGCTGGAGACGCTGATGCTGGCGCCGAGTTTTTGCAGCTCGTCGCTCAACTCGGCCTCGGAGAGGCGCGTCGTCCCCTGCTCCAACATGGCGGCGGTGAGGCTGGCCAGCCCCAGCTCTCCCTTGCCTTCGGCCCGGATGCCACCCGGCAGGGCGATCATGATGGAGACGGCCGGGATCTCGTCACTGTGGGTGCCGATGATCTCGATCCCCTTGTCGAGCTTGCCACGCCAGATGGCGGGCACCTTGACGCTCACCGCATCGGCCGCCTTGGGCTGCACGCTGCGATCGAAGTCATCTTTCACCGGCCGCTCCGCCAGCACCTTGTCATGCTTGCTGTAATCCGGCAGCTCCCGCTTGGCGGGAGTGAAGTTCGGGGTCGCGGCCTGCCAGTCGCTCTTGCCCTTGGGCACCACGCTCAGCACCACGGCAGGCTTGTTCTGGATGAACTTGTCGTAGGCAGCCTTGACGTCAGACCCCTTGACCCGGGCGATGGCATCCAGATTCTTGAACACATAGTCGGGATCCCGGGCCAGCACCTGCCCCATGGCAAGCTGGCTTACCTTGCCCTCAATACTGTCGAGTCCCCAGATGGCGGACGCGCGATAGCTGCTGATGGCCTTCTCCAGATCCGCGGGCTTGATGCCGCGCTGGGCGAACTCGCCGATCACCTTGTCCACCTCGCCCTTGAGGGTCTTGAGGCTGCCATCCGCCGCCGGATTGGAGTAGGCATAGACCGTCAGGGTACAGGCCAGCTCTTCGCAGGAGTGGGAGGCCCCCGCCTCGATGGCCTTGCCGGTTTTCACCAGAGACTGGTAGAGCATGGAGCTGGCAGAGCCCCCCAGCACATCGGCAAAGATGTCCAGCGCCGGCTCCTGCGGGTCACCCAGGGAGACGGTCGGATAGCTGATATACAGGAGCGGTAGATGCACCTTGTCTTCCAGCGTCACGTAGCGGGTTGCCGGCAGGGTGGCAGGCTGAGGCGTCGGTTCGGCCACGTCCGGACCGCGCGGGATGGAACCGAAGTACTGCTCAATCCAGGCCAGCGCCTGCTTGGTATCAAAGTCGCCGCCCAGGGTCAGGGTCGCATTGTTGGGGCCGTACCAGCGCAGGAAGAACTGCTTGAGGTCGTTGACGTCGACCCGGTCGAGATCCTCCACATAACCGATGGGTTGCCAGGAGTAGGGGTGGGTGCGCGGATAGAGTGCCTCCCCCACCCGCTCTCCCACCAGGCCATAAGGCTGGTTGTCGATGCGCTGGGCCCGTTCGTTCTTGACGGTGGCGCGCTGGATCTCGAACTTCTTCTGGCTCACCGCATCGAGCAGGAAGCCCATGCGATCCGCCTCCAGCCAGAGCACCTTCTCCAGCTGGTTGGCCGGCACGGTTTCGTAGTAGTTGGTGCGGTCCTTGTTGGTGGTGCCGTTCATGTCACCGCCCGCCTCGTTGATGATCCGCATGTGTTCCTGATCACCAACGTGCTTGGAGCCCTGGAACATCATGTGCTCGAAGAAGTGGGCAAAGCCCGACTTGCCCACGGTTTCCCGGGAGGAGCCGACGTGATAGGTGACGTCCAGATGCACCAGGGGATCGGAGTGGTCGGGGGCCAGGATCACGGTCAAACCGTTGTCCAGCTTGTACATCTGGTAGGGAATGCCGAGCTTGCCCTCCTGCTTGACCTGCTCGGACACCAGGGTCGGGGCCGCCAGCACGGGAAGGGAGAAGCCCAGCAGCATGCTTAATGGAATGAGTTTGTTCACGGGTACCTCGTGAGTGACAAAAGGGCTAGAAGATCTGACTGGCCAGCAGAAACACCAGGGCATAACGAAGCAATTTGCCGAGCCCGATCAAGATGAGGGAGCGCCAGAAGGAGAGGCGCAGCCAACCAGCCAGCAGACAGAGACCATCGCCGACCACAGGCGTCCAGGCAAGCAGCAGACACCAGTGGCCATGACGTTTGAGCCAACCAAGGGCTTTTTGTTCCCCACGGCCTTGAAAATCTTCCGGTTTTTTCTTGTGGGTGGCGAGCCAGCCGAGCCACCAGGTGGTCATGGAACCCAGGGTATTGCCCAGCGTCGCCCAGAAAAGCAGGCTGGTCATGCTCCACTCCCCCTTGACCGCCATGGCGCCCAGCAGCACTTCCGAGCTGCCGGGCAACAGGGTGGCGGAGGTGAAGGCGCTCAGAAACAACCCTCCCAGCCCCATCCCGGTGAAGTCTATCATCCGGGCTGGCCGTCTGCGGCGGACATGCGCAGCAACAGCTTGCCGCGCACATGGCCCTGCTCGATGGCCTGATGGGCCAGCGCCCCTTCTGCCAGCGTGTATTCACCGGAGACGGTGATCTTCACCTCCCCCTGGCGAAGCAGCGTCAGCATCTGGGTCAGCTGCGTTCGATCGGGATGGACCAGCATGCCGACAACCTCGACGCCGAGCTCGGCCCCCGCGTCCTTGATCTGCTGGGCCGTGATGGTGGGGACCGTCACCAGACGGCCGCCCGGCTTGACGCAGGCCAGCGCCGCCTTGCCGCTCTCGCTCCCCACCAGATCCAGCACCAGATCGAACGGACCATCGGTGATCGCCTCGGTGCACCACCCGGCCTGGTGGTAATCCACCATCCGGCTTGCCCCGAGACTATGAAGGAAGCTGTGATTGTCGCCGCTTGCCGTGGCAACCACGTGGGCACCATAGGCGGCGGCAAACTGCACCGCCAGGTGGCCGACGCCACCGGCACCGGCCAGGATCAGTACCCGTTGCCCCGACTGCAAGCCACCGTGCTCCAGCAGCCCCTGCCAGGCGGTGAGTCCCGCCAGCGGCAAGGCCGCTCCCTGCCTGAGGCTCACCCCATCGAGCTTGACCAGCTCCTCCTCGCGGGCCACCACGGATTCGGCATATGCACCGGCGGCGAGGGGGAAGCCCACCATGCCGCACACCAGTTCCCCCTCGGCCAGGGAGGTCACGCCGGGCCCCACCTTTTCCACCACGCCGGCCACGTCATAACCCGGCGTCCAGGGCAGCTTGTCCTTGTTCTGGGCCGCCGCCCAGCCGAGACCGGCCCGGGTCTTGGCATCGATGGGGTTGACCCCCGCAAAGCAGATGCGCACCCGGACCTCTCCCTCTGCGGGTACCTTGTCCAGGGAAGGGTTGAGCCTGAGTACCGAGGGGTCGCCGAATGCGGTAATCTGTAGCTGCGTCATTGCACAATCCATCCTGTTGATTGATCAAGGGTCAACAGAATAACAGCGAGGACACCATGGCTCGAATGTTTCTTATTCCTCTGTTGCTGGCCCTGGGGTGGTGGGCGTTTCTGCTCTACTTCCGCATTCCGCTCAAACAGGGGGCAAAGGGCTTTTACTGGATCATCGGCATCGGCGGCGGGCTGGCCGCCTTCCTCAGCCTGATGATGGTGCTCACACACTAGGGTTCAGGGACAAGGGGGAAGAAGAGAAGATGCTGCATGGAGTGAACCATCTCACACTGGTAACCGGCGATCTCGACAGAAGCGTTGCCTTTTATGTCGACTTGCTGGGATGTCGCCCCAGGGTGAGATGGGCACGGGGAGCCTATCTCACCCTCGGCGATCTCTGGCTCTGTCTCTCCTGCGATCCTCCCCAACCGGCCAGAGATTACAGCCATGTCGCGTTTGGCATCTCGCCTGAACAGTTTCCTGCCTTCTGCACCCGTCTGCGCGCGGCGGGCGTCGTGGAGTGGAAGAAGAACAGCAGCGAAGGGGATTCACTCTATCTGCTGGATCCCGACGGGCACCGACTGGAAATCCATGCAGGCAACCTGGATAGCCGGCTCGCCTCTCTCAGACAGCAACCCTATGAGGGTCTTATCTGGTTCGACTGAGCCGGATTCACCCCTGCTCGGCACGAAGATGGTAGTGACGATTGCTGCCCTGCCCCAGCACGCCCTGCGCCAGCAGATGCTGGAACACCCGGTCCACCTCCTCCAGAGACAGTGACAATGCCTCTGCCACCTTGCGTTTGCTGCATTTGAGCTCGCCGCTCTCCAGCGCGCCGCGCACCTGGGCGACCACGGCTGGCTCGGGCACGGGTCTGCTGAATGCTGACGGCTCCGGGGTCGGCGCTGCGACCCGGGCCTCGGCTTGCGCCTTCTCCCGTTGCCACATCCATTGACGGCGGAAGCGGTTCTCCTCACCGATCAGGCTGACGAAAAAGGCACCAAACGCATCGAGCAGGATAGACAGGAAGCAGACCAGCAGGAACTGCACCTGGCCGATGCTCATGCCCACCCCGTCCGCCAGACTGCTCATCAGCCCCAGCATGGAGGACTGCTCCCCCAGCGGCTTGGCGTCCCGCTCCTGGCGCAGCTCGTCCTGACGCAGCCTGAGCTTGGTGTTGGCCTGCTGCAGACCGCTGACGCCGCTCGAGATACGCGCCATCTCGATGTATTTGCGGGCCGCCTCTTCGTTGAGCTGGATCTGCCGCTCTATGCTGGCTATCTGCTCGTCGAAACGGGCTATCTCCCGCTCGTGACGCGCCTGCTGGCTCAGGATGGTGTTGGTGGCGCTGTTGATGCCGCCGATACTGCCCCCTATGGAGATGGCGGCCAGCACGCTGTAGAACAGCAGCGACCAGAAGGCGCCGCCCAGATCCCGCCTCGCCTTGCACTCGCCGTACTCGTACCAGACGTAGAACTTGCCCAGCTCGAAGATGATGGCCAGCCCGCCGAACAGCCACTTCATCAGGGGGTTTTCGTCGATGGAGAGAAACAGCAGCAGGGAGAAGACGATGGAAGCCAGAATGGCCAGCCCGGTAAAACTGTAGACTGTCGTGAGGGCGAACCATCCCTTGGGGTAACGCAATGCGGCGCAAGCCTGTGTAGTCATGATGAAGCGGGAAACATCTGCAGGAAAAGTTGGCTGCCGATTATAGTCACCACTCCCCCGGAGAGAAGGGCAAATCCCCGAATTCCCGCCGATGGACGATCAGCTGCCCAGAGTGCGACCAAAACGTGCAAATCCGCAGCAGAAAAACACTACAATCGACCCCGTACCTGAAGAACATCTGCGGTTATGCTCGGGTTAAGCCCGCCGCATTACACTCATTTCCACCGAACACGACTCGAGGACATCATGAACAGAACGACGGCTTTGTTGCTCTCTCTTTTTCTGATCACTGGTAGCGCCCTGGCACAGGACGAAGGGAGCCAGACCTTCTCCGTGGATGCGCTGACCTTCAATCTGGACTGGAATGACACGCAGTTTGACTGGTCCCAGAGCAACTGCTTCGATCTCGGGAGCGGTGACACAGCCGCCGACTGCAAGAGGATCAACCTCAATCTGGAGGACGAGACGCAGCGCAACCAGCCCCCCAGCACCAATCAGATCAGCACGCAACCGGATCAATGATCCCCCTGACAGGAGCCTTGATGCGATGACCCACATGACCATGACTTCCCGCGGCGCACTGCTGCTCTCCCTGCTTCTGGTTCAGGGAATGGCCTTTGCTGCCCCCCCTTCCAAACACGATGACGACATCCGGATCTCCACCGACCAGGGCCGGGTAAGCCTGGATTGGGACGACAAGGAGTACGAGTGGTGGCAGCACAACTGCCTGGATGTCAGCACCCGGACCAGCCGCATCCAGCTCAACTGCGACAACGTGGATGGCAAATACCGCGACCATTACAACCGCAGCATTCACAGTGGCAACAACCCGGGTCAGGGCCATGACAAGCCCAGGAACAAGCACGGCGGCAACGGCCACCAAAAACACTGACCAGCATGCCCATGGACATGGTTGAGGGGCCTGTGGCCCCTGGAGTCATGTCCCCTACCAGTAGTTTTCCATGCTGATATTGCCGGGAGCGCGACGCAGGTTCTTGGCAAGCCCCAGCCCGAGCAGGGTCTGCTGAGTCTCTTTCACCATGGCGGGGTTGCCGCAGATCATCACCTGGCTCAACTCGGGGGAGAAGTTCAGCCCCACCCTCGCCTGCAAGCTGCCATCGACGATGGCTGCCGGGATGCGCCCTGCCATCGCCTCCGGCCAGGTCTCACGACTGACGAAGGGAACATAGCGAAAACGCTCGCCATGCTGCTCGGCAAAACTTGCGATAAGCGGCTGATAGCTGAGCTCTTCCCCTTTTCTCACCCCATGTACCAGCACCAGATGCTCGAAGCGGTCGAAGACCTGTCCTTCTGCCAGCATGGCGAGGAAGGGGCCGATGGCGGTGCCGGTTGAGAGCAGCCAGAGATCCCGTCCCGGGGGAATCTCATCCAGGGTCAGAAAACCGGTGGCCTGGGACTGCACCAGCAGGCCGTCGCCCACCTGCAGGGAACCGAGAGAGGGGCTCAGTTCACCGCCGGGGATCTCCACCAGATAGAATTCGTGATAGGGCGTGCCGGGAGGATTGACGAAGGAATAGGCACGCTGGACTCGACGCTCGCCCTGCTCCAGGGCCAGCTTGGTGAATTGACCCGCCTTGTAGGGGGCAAGTTCCGCCTCCACACGCAGGGAGAGCAGGGTGGGTGTCCACTCGATGCGCTCGATGACCCGACCTTCAACCCAGGCAGCCATAAAGGTTCTCCTCCAGAGGAACAGACCTTCACTTTACCCCTTGATCTGAAAATAAAAAACCCGCGCATGTGCGCGGGTTTTTCTGCAAGAGCGGAACGCTATTACAGAGCAACAACCTGGATTTGTACGGTTGCTTTGACGTCAGCGTGCAGCTGAACAACAACTTCGTACTCACCGGTGTTACGCAGAACGTTGCCCATGCGGACTTCGCTCTTGGCAACGGCTACGCCGGCAGCAGTGATGGCTTCAGCCACATCACGGGTACCGATGGAACCGAACAGCTTGCCTTCGTCGCCAGACTTGGAGGCGATGACAACGGCAGCCAGCTCACCCAGCTTGGCAGCGCGCTCTTCGGCAGCAGCCTTGTTGGCAGCCAGTTTGGCTTCCAGCTCAGCGCGACGAGCACCGAAGGCTTCGATGTTGGCCTTGGTGGCCATAACAGCTTTGCCTTGCGGGATCAGGTAGTTACGGGCATAACCAGCTTTTACGGAAACTTGGTCACCCAGACCGCCCAGTTTGGCGATCTTATCGAGCAGGATAACTTGCATTACCTTTCCTCTATAAATTTCGTTGAGTTAGGCGTAAGCGCCGGGCCGATTCTTACTTGTTGTGCAGATCGGTGTACGGCAGCAGAGCCAGGTAACGAGCACGCTTGATGGCGCGTGCCAGCTGACGCTGATACTTGGCGCGGGTACCGGTGATACGGCTCGGTACGATCTTGCCAGATTCAGTGACGTAGTTTTTCAGAGTAACGATATCTTTGTAGTCGATCTCGGTAACGTTCTCGGCGGTGAAGCGGCAGAACTTACGACGACGGAAATAACGTGCCATGGCCTTTATCCTCTAATGCGGTGATCTAAGAATTACTCTTCGGAAGACGCTTCAACAGCATCTTCGCGACGCTCGTCGTCACGACGGGTGAAGCGCTCTTCCTTGGCCTTGGCCATCGGAGAAACTTCAGTCACGGCGTGCTTGGTGCGCATGATCATGTTGCGGATAACGGCATCGTTGAAGCGGAAGTTGGTTTCCAGCTCATCGATAACGGCCTGTTCAGCTTCTACGTTCATCAGAACGTAGTGAGCCTTGTGCAGCTTGTCGATCGGGTAAGCCAGTTGACGACGGCCCCAATCTTCCAGGCGATGAATGGTACCACCAGCGGTGGTGATAGCGCCGGTGTAACGCTCGATCATGCCAGGTACTTGCTCGCTCTGGTCCGGATGAACCATGAAGACGATTTCGTAATGACGCATTTTAGCTCCTTACGGATTAATTCAGCCTCCGCCCAGGTGCAGCCAGACCTCGGAGGCAAGGAACATAGTGATGTTTAGACGCTGCTTTCTAGGGCGGCGTATTGTACGAAATCACCTCTCCCACTGCAACTGGCGAAGCAAGATGTTTTTCTCGATGAGCCCGATACAAAACTTTAATTGATAACAATTATCATTTAGATCCATACTCTCCTCATATCCCCACGGAGGATGACAGTATGCAACCTGCGCTCACCACGGCCATCCCGGCCCGCAAATTCAAGCTGACCCTGCTCGGCCCCGCCTTCATCGCCGCCATCGGTTATATCGACCCGGGCAATTTTGCGACCAATATCCAGGCCGGCTCCACCTTCGGCTATCAACTGCTGTGGGTAGTGGTGTGGGCCAACCTGATGGCCATGCTGGTGCAGACCCTCTCGGCCAAGCTCGGTATCGTCACTGGCAAGAACCTGGCGGAACACATTCGTGATCGTATGCCCAGGCCCGCAGTCTGGGCCTATTGGGTGCAGGCCGAGATCATCGCCATGGCCACCGATCTCGCCGAGTTCATCGGCGCTGCGGTCGGCTTCAAACTGCTGCTCGGCATCACCCTGTTGGAAGGGGCCTGCATCACCGCCGTGGTCACCTGGGGGATCCTGATGCTTCAATCCCGCGGCCAGAAGCCGCTGGAGTTCGTGGTGGGCGGCCTGCTGCTGTTCGTGGCCGCCGCCTACATCGTCGAGCTGATCTTCTCGCGCCCCCACCTGCCGAGTCTGCTGGAAGGGGCACTCTTCCCCGGCCTCCCCAATGGTGATGCTGTCTATCTTGCCGCCGGCGTGCTTGGTGCCACCGTGATGCCCCATGTCATCTATCTCCACTCGGCCCTGACCCAGCATACCCAGGAGCAGGGCACGGTGACCCAGCGACTGCACAGCACCCGGGTCGACGTGGCCATCGCCATGACCATCGCCGGCTTCGTCAACCTGGCCATGATGGCCATGGCGGCGGCCGCCTTCCACAGCTCCGGCAATCAGCAGGTGGCCGAGCTGGAAACGGCCTACCAGACCCTCACGCCCCTGCTGGGCCCGGCAGCCGCCACCCTGTTCGGCCTCTCCCTGGTCGCCTCCGGCATCTCCTCCACCGTGGTGGGAACGCTGGCGGGACAAGTGGTGATGCAGGGCTTCGTGCGCTTCACCATTCCGCTCTGGCTGCGCCGAGCCATCACCATGGCTCCCGCCTTCGTGGTGATCGCCATGGGCCTCAACACCACGGAAATTCTGGTACTGAGCCAGGTAGTGCTGAGCTTCGGCATCGCCCTCGCTCTTATTCCGCTGCTGATCCTGACCGGTGATCGCGCCCTGATGGGGGCACATCGCAATCACCCCGTCACCCAGGCCGTGGGGCGCCTCATCGTCGCCCTGGTGATCGGCCTCAATGCCTATCTGCTGGTCACCACCCTCTAAAGCCATCTTGAGGCTCATTGACCCGGGTTGATGAGCCTCTTCGCACTTTCGCGTATGCTGCCTCTTTCCCTTCTCATCATCTCGTTGCGGGAGCCCTGCCATGGAACATACCCGAGCCAGCTTCGTACTGGGCCACCATCAGGAACAGGCCAGCGTCGTCTGTTGCAAACAGGGGGATCCGACCCTGCTGGTCACCGACCTCACCCCCTTTCATCCCCAGAGCCACCTCTGGCCCGATCAACCCGGTGACGTGGGCACTGTGCGCTGGGAAGGGGGGGAAGCGGCCGTGGGCCCCTGCCGCATGGGCGCCATCAGTCCCGAGGGCGAGCTGTTCGTGGATACGGAGATTCCGGTCAAGCGAGGGGCTGATGGGTGGGCTTTCGTGGTGGTGCACCCCCTCGCTGGTTCCCATCACCTTGCCATTGGCTCGCCTGTGGAACTGACGGTGGATGCCGAGGCACGCCATGCCCTGAGCCTGGGCCACAGCGCCTGCCACCTGGTGGCACTGGCCCTCAATCGGGCGCTCACGCCCTATTGGCGAAAGGAGACAAGCGAGCTGGACGCTCTCGGGCAGCCGGATTTCGACCGCCTCGCCATCCAGCACTCCCGGGTCGAGCCCAGAGGATCAAAGGAGCAGTACCGGATCGGCAAGAGCCTTCGGAAAAAGGGAATCAACAGCGAGGCACTGCTGGCCGACCTCGACAGGATAGCGCTCCAGGTCAACGAGCAGCTGATGCGCTGGCTCAAAGAGGGAGGCGAGATCCGCCGCAGCCGGGCCGGTGATGCCATCATCGATTCCCGCTACTGGCATGGCATGGTGGACGGTCGGGAGATCACCATTCCCTGTGGCGGCACCCATGTAAGCACTCTGACCGAGTTGGGCCAGGTTCAGGTGACGCTGGCCTCCAGTGAAGAGGGATTTACCCTCACCACCCGGGTCACTCCCTGAACCACCACAGCCTTCCTGATGTCGCACCGCCCTGACCGGGGCGGTGTCCCGACAGAGAGACCAGCAGGCAGATCAGCGCGGCGGTATCTCACCCCGGGCTGCGACCCCATGGCCACGGGGTAGCAAAAAACCATGCGATGCACCACGGATGAGGGGCCACTTGCCCCTTTCCTGGCGCCTGACGATGTCAGGCAGGCTCCCTTCGCATCCCCATGTGAGGGATGTCATCTTCCAGATATCCTTCCCCTTCGGCCACGAAACCATGCTGGCCGTAAAAGCCTTGCAGGTGGGCCTGTGCACCGAGCCAGATGCTGTGTGCAGGCCAGCGAGCCTCGCACTCTCTGACCGCTTGCGCCAGCAGGCGGTGACCCAGTCCGCCCCCCCGCGACGTGGGAGAGGTGACCACACGGCCGATGGCGGCGCCGCTGCCATCACCAATGCCGGGCGCCATGATGCGGGCATAGGCCGCCAGGTGATCCCCCTCACGACCGAGCAGATGCAGCACGCCGTCACGGCGATCCAGCCCGTCCAGATCCTGGAAGGGACAGGTCTGCTCCACCACGAACACCTCGGCGCGCAGGGCAAGCAGCTCATACAATTCATCCGTGGTCAGCTCGGACCAGGATTTCATACTCCAGTTCATGAATGACTCCTGTTTAATGGGGTCTGACAGCATAATCTTGCTCCCGACGAGGGGCATTAACCTTGGTTAAGTTGGCCCCCTTCTCATCCAATGCGGACATGGCCGACAAAGAGCCGATCTCTGCCCAGGTTCATCGGCAATCCCTTCTGGCTCAACCCTGATCGCGCGTTTTCAGCCGCCTGCGGATGCGGCTCAGGCTGATGGGGGTGATCCCCAGATATGCGGCAATCTGGTGATCCGGAACCCTGGCATCCAGCGCGGGGAAGCTTCGCAGAAAATGCTGATAGCGCGCCTCTGGGCCCCCGGTCAGCAGTAACAGCTCTTTCTCCTCCTTGATGCGCAGTTGCACTTCAAGGAGATGGTGATACCAGGCGGGCCAGCAAGGGAGTCGGCGCAGATCCGCCAGCGGAAGAAGTTGCAGCCGGCAAGGCTCCAGCGCCTCCACGCTGTAGCGGGCGGGCTCACCACTGAGCAGGTGGTGGAAGTCGATAAACTCGTCCCCCTCCCAATAGAACTCCTTGATGTACTCGCGGCCATCCGCCAGCACCACCTTGGCCCGCAGCAACCCCTCCTCCACTCTGACCAGCAGCGCCGGACTGTCACCGGCATGCCAGAGGCAGGTGCGAGGGGGCAAGGTCAGGGAGCGGACAAAAGAGAGGAGGCGCTCGGCCTCCTGCTCATCTGCAACCCGTTCCCAGACAAAGGGGGGTCTGTCGGTCATCGTCTTGTCAGACGCGGCGCTGGCGCACGGCTTCGAACAGGCAGACACCGCTCGCCACCGAGACGTTGAGGCTGGATACTGCCCCCGCCATCGGGATGCTCACCAGCTCGTCGCAATGTTCGCGGGTCAGGCGGCGCATCCCCTTGCCTTCGGCCCCCATCACCAGCGCCATGGGGCCGGTGAGTTTGGCCTGATAGAGATCGTGATCCGCCTCGCCGGCGGTACCCACGATCCAGACGCCGCGCTCCTGCAGCTCGCGCAGGCTGCGGGCCAGGTTGGTGACCTGGATGAGCGGCACCACTTCGGCGGCGCCACAGGCGACCTTGCGCACCACGGACGTGAGGCCTGTGGCCTTGTCCCGCGGCACGATCACCGCATGTACCCCGGCCGCATCGGCACTGCGCAGACAGGCGCCGAGATTGTGCGGGTCGGTCACCCCGTCCAGTACCAGCAGGAAGGGCGCTGTCTCTTGCGCCGCCAGACCGTCCAGCAGGCTGGCCAGGTCGTGCTCGGCCAGCTTGGGCGCTTCAATCACCTTGGCCATGATGCCCTGGTGATTGTTGCCTTCCGCCTTGTCATCCAGCGTCTTGCGGTTCACGCTCTGCACCCTGATACCGAGGGACTCCAGCTCGGCCAGCAGGGGATGCAGCCGCTCGTCATCGCGGCCCTTGAGAGCCCACACCTCGATGAAGCGCTCGGGGGTGCGCTCCAGCAGCGCGGAGACGGCGTGAATGCCGTAGATCAGTTCAGTACTCATTTAGTGCTCTTGGCCTTGTCGCGAGCCTTTTTGCTCGGTCGTCTGTTGCTGGGCTTGGCACGGCCACCCTTGTCGGATTTGCCGCTCTCCTTGCCCTCTTTGCGTTTCTCGTGGCGCTGGGCGCTCTTGGCCTTCTCTTTCTTGATCTCGGCCTGCTTGCGCGCCATCTCCTTGGCGTTCTTGCCGGTGGCCTTGAGGGGCTCTTCCACCATCACGAAGTCGATCTTGCGATCGTCCAGGTTCACGCCCATCACCTTGACCCGCACCTTGTCACCCAGACGATAGCGACGGCGGAAGTTCTCGCCGATCAGCTGCTGGTGCAGCGGGTCGAACTGGTAGTAGTCGTTGGTGAGGGTGCTGACGTGCACCAGACCGTCGATGTGGATCTCCGCCAGACGCACGAAGAAGCCAAAACCGGTGACGCTGGCGATGACGCCGTCAAACTCGTCACCCACGTGATCCAGCATGTACTCGCACTTGAGCCAGTCTGCCACGTCGCGGGTGGCATCATCGGCACGGCGCTCCGTCATGGAGCAGTGCTCGCCCATGGGGTCCACTTCTTCCAGCTGGTAGTGGTAGCCACCGCTCGGCGTCCACTTGTGACGCAGGTTGGCCTGCTGCTCCTTGGCGGTCTGGTACTTGATCGCCCGGTGCAGGATGAGATCCGGGTAGCGACGGATCGGCGAGGTGAAGTGAGCGTAGGACTTCAGGGCCAAGCCGAAGTGACCGATGTTGTCGGCCTGATAGATGGCCTGACGCATGGAGCGCAGCAGCATGGTGGAGAGCAATTCCGCATCCGGGCGCCCTTCGAATTTGGCGGCCAGGTCGGCAAAGTCCTTCGGCTCGGGCTCCAGGCCCCCCTTGAGCTCCAGACCCAGTTCGGCCAGGAAGTCACGGAAGCCGGTCAGACGCTCCTCGCCCGGGCGGTCGTGCACCCGGAACAGGGCGGCGGCCTCGTTCTTCTCGATGTAGCGGGCGGCAGCCACGTTCGCCTGGATCATGCACTCTTCGATGATCTTGTGGGCGTCATTGCGCACCAGCGGTACGATACGGTCGATCTTGCGCTGGGCGTTGAAGATGAAGCGGGTCTCCTCGCTCTCGAACTCCACCGCACCGCGTTGATGACGGGCATGCTTGAGCGCCTTGTAGAGGTTGCTCAGCTCCTCGATGTGGCCCACCAGCGGATCATACTGCTGACGCAGCTTGGGATCCCCGTCCAGGATCGCCGCTACCTTGGTGTAGGTCAGGCGAGCGTGGGAGTTCATTACCGCTTCGTAGAACTTGTAGCCGGACATGCGGCCGGCGGCGGAGATGGTCATCTCGCACACCATGCAGAGCCGGTCGACCTGCGGGTTCAGGGAACACAGACCGTTGGAGAGCACCTCCGGCAGCATGGGCACCACGAACTCGGGGAAATAGACCGAGTTTCCGCGCTGATAGGCTTCGGTGTCGAGGGCCGTGCCCGGTTTCACATAGGCAGAAACGTCGGCAATAGCGACCCACAGGCGCCAGCCGCCACCGCGCTTGGCTTCACAAAAGACAGCGTCATCGAAGTCGCGGGCGTCTTCCCCGTCGATGGTCACCAGCGGCAGGGCGCGCAGGTCGATGCGACCCTCTTTGGCCTTCTCCGGCACCTGCTCACCGAGACCGGCGACCTCTTTGGTCACCTCTTCCGGCCAAGTGTGCGGAATGCCGTGGGTACGCAGGGCGATCTCGATCTCCATACCGGGCGCCATGTTCTCACCCAGGACTTCCAAGACGGTACCGACCGCATTGAAGCGAGCAGTGGCGCGCTGGTTGATGCGCACGACTACGACCTGGCTCTGGCGAGCCCCCTTGTTCTCCCCTTCCGGGATGATGATGTCCTGGCCGATGCGGCTGTCATCGGGTACCACGAAACCGACGCCGTTCTCGACGAAGTAACGACCGACGATGTCCGCCTCGCGGGATTTGAGCAGGCGCACCAGACGCGCTTCCTGACGACCCTTGCGATCGATCTCGGTCGGCTGCACCAGGGCATAGTCGCCATGCATCAGGCGCTGCATCTCGCGGTTGTTCAGGAAGAGATCCGCTCCACCACCCTCGGGGCGCAGAAAACCGAATCCATCTTTGTGGCCAAGCACATAGCCTTTGACCAGATTCAGGCGATCCGGCAGGGCGTAACATTGGTTGCGGGTGAACACGAGCTGCCCGTCGCGCTCCATGGCGCGCAGACGACGTCGCAAGGCTTCCAACGGCTCTTCATCGGTCAGCTTGAGGACCTTGGCCAGCTCTTCCCGGGACATGGGTTTCTCATGGCCCTTGATGAGCTCCAGCAGCATCTCGCGACTGGCGATGGGGTTTTCGTATTTTTCGGCCTCGCGTTGGAGGAAAGGATCTTTTTGAGACATAAGCAGGCCTTAGGGTAGGTAATAACGCAGACATTATATCGGAGGGGGGAGCTAATGGCATCCATCGACTGCCTTTTGGCCATTCTCTCTGTCATACTGGACACAGTTTGCAGGTATGTGAGACTCGGAACTCATGAGCAAGGACTCGTTCGCCCAATCTGCCGCCTATTTGAAACAGGCGGTTCCCCTGATGATCAAGTATCAAATTCCCACCACGCCGAACAACTATCACCTTTGGTACAGCTACGTCTCCGGCGACATGCCCGAACTCAACCATGCCGTCGATCAGGCGATAAAACAGCAGGGAACCTTCTCCCTGACCACCTGTGAGCGTCTCTACCACCAGCACCTTGCGGCCCAGGACGAGCAGCAGATGGAGGCGATGAAACTCAACCTCGCGGCCATGGCCAGCGAGCTGAGTCACTCGATGCAGGATGCCATCTCCGATACCGGGCTGTTTCAGGAGATGCTCGACAAGAGTTTCGACAAGCTGAGCAAGATAGACGACGAGGGGCTCAGCCTGGAAGACACCATGGGGATCCTGCGGGATCTCGTGCGCGAGTCGCGCGACGTACGCATGTCCACCCTCCACTTTCGCAACCAGCTCAGCAGCGCCGAGAAAGAGATCAAGGAGCTGAAACAGGCCCTGAACGAGACGAGGAAGCTGGCCACCGAGGACCCGCTCACGTCTCTGCTCAATCGACGCGCCTTCGATCTCGAGATGGACAGCCTCATCCGCAGCAAGCAGCCCTTCTCCCTGATCCTGACCGATATCGATCGCTTCAAGAACTTCAACGACGAATACGGACATCTGCTGGGGGACCAGGTGCTGCGCATCGTCGGCAAGCGGCTGCGAGAGGCCAGCAAGGAGGGCATAACCGCCTATCGCCTGGGGGGTGAGGAGTTTGCCCTCTTGGTGCCAAACCGCGCCCTGGCGCTGACCCGCCAGATGGCCGAGAGCCTGCGTCGCGTCATCGAGCGGATGTCGATTCTGGATCGCAAATCCGGGCGACGCATCGATCACATCACCGCCTCGTTCGGCGTGGGGGAATACATCCCTCAGGAGACGGCAGACACCCTGATCGAGCGTACCGACAAGCTGCTCTACAAGGCCAAGGAGCTGGGACGCAATCGGGTGATGCCACTGCCCTCCTGATCCCACCAAATGCAAAAAGGCCGGTCATTGACCGCAATGCTGTTCACTTAAGAGAATTTGAGTTCCAGTCTACGTAGTATCAGGACAAAAAATCGAGGGAGGCATGATGCCTCCCTCTTTCTATTGCAAGCCCCGCTGGATAAAGGCTGGAGGAAGATCGACTGGACACAGCCTTGCCCCCTCAACTCAAATCCAATTTATGAATAATCAGTCAAAAAAGTGCTTATCTGAACAGCATTGCGGTCATTGACCGGCCTTTTTCATGCTTCCCTTCTCGGGATCAGAGGCTTTTCAGCTTCTCTTCCGGCAGGGCCAGCTCGTCATTGTGGTTGACACCGATACCGCGCTCCAGCACATGGCGGGCGATGGCATGGGCCTCTTCCAGCGAATGCATGCTGTAAGTACCGCACTGGTATTCGTTCAGCTCGGGGATCTTGCCCTGATCCTGCACGGTCAGCACGTCGCTCATGGCGGCCTGCCAGGCAGCGCCAACACGGGCTTCATCCGGCGCACCGATCAGGCTCATGTAGAAGCCGGTGCGGCAACCCATGGGAGAGATGTCGATGATCTCCACCCCGTTGCCGTTCAGGTGGTCACGCATGAAGCCGGCAAACAGGTGCTCGAGGGTGTGGATGCCGCGCTCGGAGAGGATCTCCTCGTTCGGCACGCAGAAACGCAGGTCGAACACGGTGATGGTGTCCTTGTTCGGGGTCTGCATGGTCTTCGCCACCCGCACTGCCGGGGCGGCCATGCGGGTATGGTCGACGGTAAAACTGTCCAATAACGGCATTTCTGACTCCTGATTTGGTTACCAGAACCAGCCCCCGCTGGAGAGCTGATCCTTGCATTGTCGATACTGGGCACCGTAGCGCTGGGCACGGGCCTCCACCTTGCGGGAGACCTTCATCAGCCATCCCTTGCTGCGGTAGCTGCCACGCCGATAGCCACCCCACCCTTCGTGATAATTGAGATACTGGCCATAGGCATCCCACTTGGAGGTGCCGTTGAGCCGCTGTGCCTTGTGAGTGTACCAGCCCATGAAATCGATGGCGTCGGCAAAGTCGTCGCGATCGCTCCAGCCGTTGCCGGTTTCCCGCTGATAGTCGGCCCAGGTTTCGTCTTTCACCTGGGCATAGCCGTAGGCTGAACTGGCCCGCCCGGTGGGGATGAAGAGGAAATACTGCATCGGCGGCTGGGCATCGTGCACGAAGGAGGACTCCTGGTACATCATGGCCATCACTACCTGGACAGGTGTCCCCCACTTCTCGTTCATCTTGAGCGCCGCCTCGTGCCACTCGGGTTTCTCCCGAAAGATCTGGCACAGGTTTTCCGGCTGGGCCGGCGGCCGGGTACTGCACGCGGTGAGCGCCATCAGGCACGCCGCCACGACCCCGATACGGTACAACGACATCAGAACGACAGACTCTTGCTGTTCATCACAGGGCACATCCACCACATCAGATGGCGTCTTCGTTCTCTTCGCCGGTACGGATGCGGATGACCCGCTCCACCTCGCAGACGAAGATCTTGCCGTCACCAATCTTGCCGGTGCGGGCGGTGTTCTGGATCGCTTCCAGGCAGGCATCGAGATCCTCGTCCTGCACCACCAGCTCCACCTTCACCTTGGGCAGGAAGTCGACCATGTACTCGGCGCCGCGATAGAGCTCGGTGTGGCCCTTCTGGCGGCCGAAGCCCTTGACCTCGGATACCGTCATGCCGTTGATGCCGATCTCGGCCAGGGCCTCGCGCACATCGTCCAGCTTGAACGGTTTGATGATGGCTTCAATCTTCTTCATGGTGACTCCTTACCAGTTCTGTTTGCCAAACCCGGACGTGATGGGGTAACGGCGATCCTTACCAAAGTTGCGGGCCGTGATGCGGGGCCCGACCGCAGCCTGACGGCGCTTGTATTCGTTGAGATCCACGAGACGGATCACCTTGCGCACCACCGCCTCCTCGAAGCCTTCCGCCACCATGTCGGCCACGGAGGCATCTTCTTCCACATAGCGCTTGAGGATGGCATCCAGGATGTCATAGGGGGGCAGGCTGTCCTGATCCACCTGGTCCGGTGCCAATTCTGCCGAAGGAGGACGGTCGATGACCCGCTGCGGGATCACATAATCGACGGAATTGCGGTATTCGCACAGCTTGAAGACCAGCGTCTTGGGAACGTCCTTGAGCACGTCGAAACCGCCGGCCATGTCGCCGTACAGGGTGGCATAGCCCACCGCCATCTCGCTCTTGTTGCCGGTGGTCAGCACGATGCGACGACGCTTGTTGGAGAGCGCCATCAACAACACACCACGGCAGCGAGCCTGCAGGTTCTCTTCGGTGGTGTCGCGGGCGGTCCCTTCAAACAGCGGCGCCAGCTGGGCCATAAAGCCTTCGAACATTGGCTCGATGGAAATGATGTTGAACTCCACCCCCATCCGTTCGGCCTGCTCCTTGGCATCTTCCACGCTCATCTGGGCGGTGTAGCGGAATGGCATCATCACCGCCTGCACCTTGTCGGCGCCGATGGCATCGGCCGCGATGGCCAAGGTCAGCGCCGAGTCGATGCCGCCGGAGAGGCCCAGCACGGCGCCGTGGAAGCCGTTCTTGGTGACGTAGTCGCGCACCGCCAGTACCAGTGCCTGATAGGTCTCGGCCAAGGGTTCCAGTGGTGCGGCGGGTTCCCGCTCCTTCACCGGCTGACCATCGGCAAAGTGCACCAGCGCCAGCTCTTCGGCAAAGGGGGCCAGCTTGTGGGTCAGCTCGCCCTGGCTGTTGAACACCTTGGAGCAGCCGTCGAAGATCAGCTCGTCCTGACCGCATACCTGGTTGAGGTAGATGAGCGGCAAACCGGTCTGATCGCAGCGCTCGGCCATCAGCTCACGGCGGATCCAGGGTTTTTCCTGATCGTAGGGCGAGGCATTGATGGTGAGCAGCAGCTCGGCTCCAGCGGCCTTGGCGGCCAGCGCCGGCCCCGGCTGCCAGAGATCTTCGCAGATGAGCAAGCCCAGCTGATGACCACGGAAGGGGACCACGCAGGTCTCGGTTGCCGCGGTGAAGTAGCGCTTCTCGTCGAAGACCCCGTAGTTGGGCAGATCCTGCTTGAAGTAGCGTGCGACCAGCTGCCCCTGTTCATAGAGGGAGGCGGCGTTATAGAGAGCCTCCCCTTCACGCCAGGGGTGACCCACCAGAATGGCGCAAGCCCCCTGCCATGCCGCGATGCGGGTCAGCGCGGCCTCCACCCGGATCATCAGATCGGCGCGCAGCAGCAGATCTTCCGGCGGGTAGCCGGTCAGGGCCAGTTCGGAGCAAACCAGCAGATCGGCGCCTTGCCGATCGGCTTCGGCGGCTGCCGCCAGCACCTTGTCACAGTTATCTTCGATGGCGCCTACCGTCAGATTCAACTGGGCAAGCATCAGAGAGAGGGCTTTTGCCATGGCGATGCATCTTGAATTCGAAAATGATGGGGAATGATAAAGAAAAGGCGCTGGCTGTGCCAGCGCCCAAGACTCAGGGGGTACAAGTCAGGCTGCTCGCGTTGGTCACGCCGTTGTCCACCAGCAGGCCACAGGGCCCGGTGATCACCTGACCGCTGGCGGGCGGTGTCATGGCAATGCTCAACGACGCCGGTTTCAGCAGATAGGTGGTGTTGCCCTGGGCACTGTAAGAGAAACTCACCACCAGACTGCTGTTTTGCGCCGCCGTGCAGACATAGGTGGCTGGCTGGTTGTTGGCCTGGGGCTTGTCGATACGGCAGGTGGCCCCCGTGGTGGTGGTGGTCACGCTCAACCCGTTGAAGGTGTTCTTGTTGCACGCCGTGGGGGATGGGTCCTTGTTGCTGACCTTCTCCAGACACTCGATCCGCCCCGACACGGTCAGGGTCGGTACGGTTTGAGCGCTGGTATCGATCGCCACCGGCATGCTGGCGCTCTTGGCTTCACTCTGATCCACGGGAGAGATGAGCGAGGCGGTGATCCCCGAGTTGCCTTGATAGGCGGTCACCTTGATCGACGCGCTCTGCAACACGTTGGAGGCATCCTTGGTGCTCTTCTTGGCAGACAGGTAGCCGCGACTGTAGCTGCCGAAGTAGTAGTTGTTGAGATCGACCACCGTCTTGACCGTCTCGTTGGTCACCCCTACATAGTCGGAGACACTGCCGGTCAGCTGGCCACTCAAGGGTACCAGACTCCACTCGGCCAGCATGGTCAGGTTGATATCCTGGAATGGCACCCTGGCCAGCAGATCCTGCGAGGTCAGGTCGAGTGCGGCCAGATAGGTGGGCGAGAGCACATCCACATAGATGCCACGCGCGATCAGCTGGGCCGTGCCAGTGCTCATGGTGACCTTGGTCGTGGTGTCTCCCCCCGCCGCCGCGTTGGCAGGCAACCAGTCGGCAAACTCGGTGATGGTCGGTGGCGTGGCGGTGGGGTTCGCGGTCCAGTTGAGGGTGTTCTTCTGCCAGGTGATGTAGGTGGTGACCACGTACTTGATGTAATTCTGGTAGCTGGTCTGATTGGCCGTCTTGGCGAGGAAGTCGGCGCTGGTCACTATGACTTTGATCAGGTTCCACTCGGGCAGAGGGCGATAATAGCCATCGAGCCGGACGAAGCGGCAGGCATCCACATAGTCGCCACTGTTGACCGAGGTGAGCGAGCTGTTATAGCGCTGCCTGTTGGTGTGCAGCGGGGAGTAGAACTGATCAAAGCTGCTGCCGCTGCCATCGAAGTGGTTCTTGCAGCAACTGGTGCAGAGAGTGGGTTGATCCTTGACGCTGCTGTTGAGGATGCCGGTCTGCTTGGTGACCTGGGAGCCCACGCTCCAGTAGAGAAGATTGCTGTCGGTCAGGATCGCCTGGCCCGGCAGGTAGGCATTGACGCTCGAGCCGTAACTGCAAGAGCAGGAGACCGAGGCCAGATCCTGCAGCACCTGCTGGGTGTTGCCGCCGTTGTCGGGCTTGTAGGTGACCGTCTCGAACTGCACCAGCTTGCCGACGGTGCCATCCTTGGAGGTCACCGTCGGCAGCGGTTTGCTGGTCTCCTGCTTGCGCCCTTCCTGATCGATTTGGATGGAGATGACGTCCGGCGCCACCCCCGGGGTATAGACCACCTGGGGTGGCTCGCGACTGGTATCGAGCCCGCCATTCAACTGGTTCTGGGCCAGTGACTCTGCCGGCGACACTGCACCGGCCAATAACAACGAGACTGGATTCCCGTCATTGTCGCTCCAGCTGACGGTTACGTTGACGACCTTGCGACCCGGGTAGGACTGCAGGTATCCCGCCGGGGCCGTCGTCTGCCAGGCCGTACCATTCCAGTACTGGTTGTTGACGGTCCAGCTCAGGGTATAGGTCCCGCCGCCGTCGGCGGGGGTGACCGTACTGGTGCCCGCCGCAATGCTGTTATAGGCCGTGAGCGGAGAGACGGCACTCACTACGCCGTTGAAGGTACGAAAATCATCGAGTTTCGACTCGGCCAGCCGCATCGCCACCTCATAGCGCCGACCGTCCTGGGAGGCCCCGAGGATCCCGCGCGACATGGCCACCAACCCGGCCACCCCCACCCCGAGCAGAACCAGGGTGATCAAGATCTCCAACAGCCCGAATCCCTTGTGCGGTTTCATGTTCGCTCCTACCAGTCCCGCCAGCTACCGGGCACTAGGTTAATGATCTGAAATGCGGCTCCATTCTCGATATTGCTCAGCACCGCTTGGTCGTACTTGGCGTCGAAGGTCCCGTTGGCGGTCTTGCCCAGTTGGTAGTTGGCAACCACAGCGCCATTGACGATGGCGCCCCCCTTCAGGCTGATATCGTTGGTAGTCGTGGCGGGTGTGGAGGAGTAGGCGAACACCAGCCCATAGAGGGTGGCGTTGCCGTTGACCATCAGATCCCCGTTGCGCACGATAAGTACCACAGGTGCGGCAACCGAACCGATCGAACCGCCCGGCTTGCAGTCCCCATCGACGATGATGAGTCCACGGGAGGCGGTCGACAACGAATCGCAATTGGTCAGCATCTGCACTGCCCGCGACTCCAGATTGGCCCATCCTGTTGCATCGTCATTCTCGTTGAACAGATACCAGACCAGATCGCTTGGGAAGGCGGTATCGTTGTCCTTGATGTCCGACTGCTTGTCCCCCTTCTGGCTGATGTAGGCACTGCACCCTCCGCTGTAATCCCCCTGATGGCAGGTCTGACCGGAGCCATTGGTCAGATCCACATTACCGTTGGTCCAGATGGAGAGCGGCACGCCAGGCCCGCCCCCGTTGGGATTGGCCACCACGGTAAAGTTGCCGGAAACGGCCATGCCACCGGCAACCGTCAGAGGGGCAGCCGGGGTGCCAGCCAATACGCTGACCTTGATGGTCTTTATCTCCACATCGGCATTGGCAGTACTGTCAACTAGGGTAGCCTGGGCTCGCACCCTGACCGGTGTCACGCTCGCCCCGCCCACGGTCACGGCTGTGTCGTCCAGCGCAAACAGGGTATAGGTACCGGCCGACACAGTGACCGACACGCCACTGCTGGCGCTACGCCAACTTGCGTCCTGCGCCAAGCGGCCGACCCCGTCGGATAAACCCAGTTCGGCCAGGGCCAGTGCCTGTCGATACTGCACTTCGTTGAGGCTGACACGGCGGTCAGACACCATCAGCTTGCCCACCAGCAGCGAGATGCTCAGTAACATCACAGTAAGCAGCAAGGTAACGGTGAAGGTGGTAAAACCAAGATGACGTTGCATGACATCAATACCCGTCGTTGCGCAGCTTGATATCACGCTGCAGGGTGAGTTTGAGCGCGGTGTTGGCCTTGAACTGGCCCGATATGTTCAACCGCACCGTCCGTGCACCTGACGAGACGCTGCCACTCAACAGCGAGAAGGTGAGATCCGTAATTTCGATGGTATTGTCGGTACTCAGCAGGCTGCCGGTGCTGCAACTGGTGCCAAGCTGCACCCCTTTGTCGGCACTGTCGTAGCTGTAGATATAAGTTTCATCAGCCCCAAGCACGCCGTTGTTATCATCATCGTATTTCAGCCGGATGCAGCGATAAATCTTGGAGCCTGTGACCGTCTCATTCATCAGATCGCTGCTGGTATCGAAATAGAAAGGGGATCTGGCTCCCGATGCGGCGCCGAGAAAGGCTGTCGCCCCCTGATCATAACCGGTGCGCTGCACGTCACGGGCAATCATGTCGGTGACGCTCTGCAGCTCCTGATTGAGGCGGCTCACCTGCATGGAGGTTTGATTGACCCTGAGGATGGTGGCGAACAAGGATGTCACCGCGGCGACCAGCAGCAGGCCTGCGACCATGGCAACCATCAGCTCCACCACGTTGAATCCCCTTGGTGCTCTCAACATGCAGGCACCCCACTGACATTGCTGACACCGCAGGTACGCACACGCCCGACATTGTTGGTCTTGACCTGCATGGAGTAGGCACCGGATGAGATGGCAATATTCCCCGCCGTCAAGGAGGACCTTCTGGGAGAGATACTCAGGGGCCTGATGTTGCTTGACGATTCACTGTAGCTGGCAACCAGGCTGATACCGGGATATTCACTGGCATCGCCCCCCTTACGCCCCTCAATGCTGGAACAGTGATCGCTGCAACTGTTGCAGCTGCCATCGATAAAAATGCGGTAACACCAATTGCTGGTGCCGCTGTTGAAGATGATGAATTGCAGGGTGCGATTACGCTTGATGGCCTCGGACTTCAGCAACATCACATCCGTATACACCGCCTGGGTGGCGGCCTTGACCATCTGCTCCTGGCGCAGTGATTGATAACTGGGAATCGCAACGGTCAGCAGCAGAGCGACCAGAGACAGGGCAACCATCAGCTCTATCAGGGTAAAACCGGCGGATCTGCCCTTTCTGCCTTCCATCGTTCAAGACTCCTTTCTTTTGCACATGCCAGTAGAGCACACCGTCAGTACTATCCTATAGTATCAACCTGTTTCACGAAGCATGCCGCCCCATGAAAGCCAAACAGTCCGGAATCACGCTGCTGGAACTGCTCGTTGCAGTCGCCATCGTCGCCATCATTGCATCCATCGCCTACCCCAGTTTCAGCGACGGTTTGCGCAAATCCCGTCGAGCCGAGGCATTCAAGGGCTTGCTCAGCATGCAGCTGAAACAGGAAGAGTTCAGAGTCTCCAACACCAGCTACGGCACGACCCCGTCCCAGGTGGGCAACCCCACCAGCAGCTACTACGACTTCACCATCTCCGGGGCTACCGCAACCACCTACACCCTGATCGCCACCAGCAAGGGAGCGCAGGTGGGTGACAAGAGCGGCAGCACCGCCTGCGATACCCTCACCCTCAACAAGGCTGACATCAAGACCCCGGCCGCCTGCTGGTAACGTATTACCAGCACTCGGCGGCCGTCATGCTGGCCATCGACACCCCCTGCTGTCCCCCCTGATCCAGAGTCAGCAAGCCGCAGGGATCGCCGTTCATCACTCCGGTCGGGATCGCCGTCAGGGTATAGCGGGCACCGCTGGCATTGAG
Organism: Aeromonas sp. QDB68; assembly: GCF_027707405.1. NCBI lineage: Bacteria > Pseudomonadati > Pseudomonadota > Gammaproteobacteria > Aeromonadales > Aeromonadaceae > Aeromonas > Aeromonas sp. QDB68. The sequence continues at coordinate 35,112 of NZ_JAPCIQ010000006.1, forward strand.
CGCCAGATTGTAATAGGCAGCCCCGCCATCCCTAGGCAAGGTGGCCAGTCCGGCTGAGGCCAGATTGCCGCCATCATAGTTGCCATCGGCGGTAAACTGCCGCTCCATGTATTGCGCCGCCTCGAGCAGCGCCGCCTTGGCCTCGGCCCGCTTGGCCGACGCCATGTAGCTGTTGTAGCTGGGGTAGGCAATCAGGGTCAGAATCGCCATCACGGCTACCGCAATCATCAGCTCCAGCAGGGAAAATCCACGCTCCATCTCCACCTCTACTCCAGTTGCAACCAGGACTGGCGCCCCCCAAGGTCACCCGCCCCCTCTTCCAGCGTGACCGAGATATTGCCGCTGGAACCACTGATGTACTTGCGCTCCATGTCGGCATCCTCCACCACGCTCGGCGTCGTGGTGAGCTCGTCAAACTGCTTGCCGCTGACCGGCACCTTGATGTCGTTGCCGCTGCCGTCCTTGATCCCCACATAGTCGTCATCGTTGACGGCCCCATCGCCATTGACGTCGAACACCGAGTAGCTCAGACGCGCCCCCGAGACAGGATCCAGCTCCATCAGCCAGGAGCGCCCACCAAAGTCACAGGCATCCGCCGAGGGGATCAGGGTATTGAAGATCAGCCGTTTGTTGCGGTAGAGCATCTCCGAAACGGCTCGCTCCCCTACCCCCTTACTCAACGCAGGGGATTTGAGCACCAGATACCACCCTTTCTGGCTGGTGTAGTTGACCGCCGTGTTGGAGACCACCCTCACGTTGAACTTGATGGTGGTGCCATTGGCGGAGTATTCGTGAGTGATGCTCTGCTGCTGCAACTGGCTGGCGAGCACGGTCGCCCCCGCATCCCAAATGCCGTAGACGGCTTCCAGCCTGGGGGTTGCCGGCAACAGCTTGTCGTCATTGGTGAAATAGCTGCCGGTTCCCATCAGCACCATGATCCCCCCCTTGGGGTGGCGGATGGCCAACGGGCGCATGGTGATGGGTTGGCGCGTGCTGGCAGAGCAGGTCCCGTTGCACGCCTGAAACAGCGGTTTTGGCTTGTTGCCGGTCTTGAAGGCGCTCCCCCACTGGGCGCTGTTGTTGTCGGTCAGGTCGAATTTCCACAGATTGCCCTGCAGATCGCCGGCATAGACATAGTCCGCCACCCGATCACCGTCCTCGTCTACCGGCAGGGGGGATGAGAGGCCATTGGGTTCGCTGGCCGAGCCCACCTGGGTATCGATTTCCTTGATCACGGCGCCGGTCGCCAGATCCAGCACAAACAGCCGGGCGGTCTGGCTGGTGCTGTTGTAGCCGTTGGCCACCAGCGCCACCCATTTGTTGCCGGACTTCACCCGGACCAGGGTCGGCGCAGCCAGCGCTACCCCCATCTCGGCGCTGGTAAACTCCCACAACATCTTGTCGGCGGTGAAGTTGTCGGGGGCCGTTACGTCGATGGCAAAGACCGCCTTGCCTCCGGCGCCGGTCGACCCCAGCAGCACGGTTTTCCAGCTGCTGCCAAGATAGGCATCCCCCACTTTGGGCGTACCGTCCACATAGTAGCGGTGGCTGTAATCCGGCTTGGTCAGCAGGCTCAGATCCCCCAACAGGCTGGCCGGGATGTAGCCCAGCGTCTCCACCCCGTTGGCGACCCGAAAACCGTGCAGCATTCCGTCATTGGCCCCCACGTAGAGCATGGGTGTGCGGCGACTGATGGCCGTCGAGCCGAGGAAACTCTGGTAGCCCTCCCGCTCGGCCTGGGTCAGGCCGGTGGCGCTGCCATAGCCGTAGTCCCGGTTGCCGACATAGACGGGATCCGAGTTGATGATGTCCCCCAGCAGGTCGCTGCGACTGCGAAACAGGCCGCCATTGTTCTGCTCGCGACTGCGATCACCGCGCAAGTAGGCGACCCGGTTTTCCCCCTGGTTGTCACCGGCGAGGTTGAACAGGGCGCGATTGGTGGCGTTGAGATCGGCCCAGGTGAAGGGAATGCCGACCCCGTTCTGGCGAGTGAAGAGGCTGCGGGCGGTATGGGCAGGGATCTGGGTTGCGGCATCCCAGGCCATGTTGCCCAGCGAGCCGTCGCTGTTGAGCGGAATGGAGACGAGCTGCCCGGACCAGTCGCCACTGTTGTAGCGGGCCTGATAGATGTGGGTATTGCTGTCCAGCCGGGTGGCGTTGGCGGTCACCGAACTGGCGGAGCTGTTGCGGGCCGCGATCTGGGCCAGAGTGCTGCTCAGGGCCGCGGCAAAGACGTCGGGGTCACCCGCGCTGAAGAAGCTGCCCTTGCTGTTGAGCGCCGCGTGCCACAGGTCATCGATCTTGTACTCCGGAATATAGGTCGCGTTCTTGTACTCCTTGTCATCCGGATCATGGGGATTGGGCCAGCTGTTCGGGATGCCGTTGGCCGGATTGAGCGACCCGTTGACCCCGAGCCCAACGGTAAAGTTGACCAGATGCTGCCAGTTGGCAGGATCTGCCGTGCTGGTCGGCACCTTGTCGGCCAGATCGGCACGCAGGTCTGTTTTCCAGTACTTGTAGGCCACATCGGCCAGGGTATTGCTGTAGCCATCCTTGTCCAGATCCCCCACCGAGGGGGTATCCCCGTTCCAGTAGCCATCGGTCATCAGGATGTTGTAGCTCTGCCGGCAGGTGAGGTGGGGCAAGGTGCTGCCGGCGCTGGCCGCCCAAGGGCCATTGTTGTCGGTGCGGGAGAAATACTCCCCCACATCCTTCAGGCTGGTGCGCAGCGGCGTGCCGGCGGCCGGAATGTCGCGGCTGTAGAGGTCGCTGAAAAAGGCGCTGCGATCGGTGCCTGAGAAGGGCGCCACCCCGCGGATCACGCTGCCGCTGGCATTGATGGTGGCAAACCCCACCCGCAGGGCCTGTCCCTGGCTGGCGAAGGCACGACCGACCCCGGCCCGGGCCGCCAGGATCCGGGAGCGATAGTAGGTGTACCAGTTGGCGAAATTCTGGATCTCCTCCTCATAGGTACATACCGGTGCGCTCTTGCAGTCGCTGCGATTGGGGCGCCCGCCATAAGTGCTGCCGGACTTTATCTCGACCCGGGTATAGCTGCTCGCCCTCTTTACGTCACCGCTGCCCTTGTAGGCGAAATAGACGGCGGGCCAGAAGGTCTCGTCATCGTTGTAGTCGCTGGAGGAAAACCCGGTGTAGTAGCGCAACGACTTTGAGCGGTTGTTCTTGGTCAGGTCGCGACAGCCGGCGGCGGTGTTGAAGGGGTTGTGCGGCGCGCAGCTGATGCTGGCATTCGCCATCAGGGTACCGTCCGCCTTGGCCCATGGGCGGTAGCTCAGCAAGGGGTTGTAGTAGAGCTTGTTGTTGTTGCTCGAGCGGGTGTAGGCGTTGCGATCGTTGTTGCTGGTGAAGGTCACGGTCCGGTTGTCATAGTCCTCGCTGCCATAGACGTTGTCGGCACGGGGATAGACGTAGCGAGCGCTGTTTTCGATCAAATCCTCCGGCATCAGCTCGAAGTGCATCGAGCCGGAGTCATCCAGACTGAACATGATGTTAGGTTCGGCCCGGGTGCCGAGATAGAGGGGAACCTGGGCGATGTCGAGCGCCGCCTGCACCTGGGTGCAGAGCAACAGGGCGCAAAATCCGTAGCCAGATGCACGCATGGTTCCCTCCTAGCGGCTGTAGGTCGATTGCAACAGCACCCGGCTCTCGTCCGAGAGGCCGAATCCCCGAGCCGTGATGCGATAAAGACGGCGCTCGCTGATGGGCTCGTCCACCGCCAGACTCTCGTTGCTGCTCTGGGTGTAGGGCAGCCGCTCGATGAAGTACTCTGGGGCCCGTCCCGCCAGACCGCTATTGGCATAGGTCCGCCAGGCCGTGGAGGGAGAAGCGGGATCCACCGCCACGCTGACGAACTCATAGAGACCGGCGCTGTTGTCGTAGGGGCCTGAGTTGCCCGCCTCCAGATAGCGCTCGGCAGCGCGCAGTGCCGCCTCCGCCGCCTGCAGCGCCTGTTGCGACTCCTTCTGGTTGCCCGCCATCTTCTCCTGCAGCAGGGCGCTCTGCATGCTGGCCATCGCCAGCAGGCTCACTACCGCGAGAAAAATCAGGCTGATCACCAGTGCCATTCCCCCTTGTCGCCCCATCATGCCTCCCTCCTCATGGCAGCCGGTTGCGCAAGGCGACCGTGGTTTCGGCCACCCAGTACCAGTGGCTGTCGGTTGCCTGGAAGGTAGCCCCGGCGAAGCTGATGGCCTGCGGATCCGACACCACATTGCCCTGGTTGCTGCGCATCAACAGCTGAACGCCGATCCCCAGCACGTTGTCCCAGTTCGGGTTGCTGGCGGCACTCACGTAACGATCCGCCGCCCGATCCCGGTTCTGATCCTCACCGAAGGTCAGCTGGATGTCGGTGACCCCGTCCACCAGCGGCATGCCCGCCCCCAGTCCGCTCTTGCGATAGAGGGCATAGGGCGCGCCGGCCGAGGGACGGGCGATGTAATAGACCCTGGTTTCCATCCGGCTCAATACCGAACCGGCGCCGAAGCGCTCCTCGACCGGGCTGCTGGCCCCGCCCCAGGAGCTGACGGCATTGCCTGGGGTGTATTTGTTGTCATTGGAGTGGCCGATGTTGACCTCGCTGCCCCCTCCCACCACCTGGGTCTGGGTGATCTGGAAGATCCGCGCCTTCTGGCAATCGGAAACCATGACGATGTCCCCCTCGCACAGGTCGCTGTAGCCCTGCTTGCCGGTGCCGCAGTAGTTGGCCTTGCTGGAGAGTTGCTGCACGAACAGCTGGGCCGCACTGTTGTTGCGGGTCACCGGCACACCGCTGCCGGTAGGCCCCTGCACCAGCAGCACGTCGGTTCCCGGCTTGGGTTTGGGCTCGGCCGCGGTAAACAGGGCCGACAACGGCGCAGGCAGCGTCGCCGTGACATTGTCATAGCCGCGCAGATAGACGGTGAAGTTGTAGGGCAGCGTCGTCGCCCCGTTGAGGGTATTGGTGATGTTGACCCCCTGCTTGCTGAGGCAGCCCTGGTAGCCCACCATCCGCAGCTCTTGTTGCAGCAGGTTGACGGCAAACCGGCTGTCCTCCTGCACCCGGGCGATGGCCTCACCGGTCAGGTAGGTTTTGTGGTTGCCAAGCAGCACCTGGATGATGACCCCGACCGTCAGCAGTGACAGCAGCAGGGCGATCATCACCTCCACCAGACCGACACCGGCCTGACGCAACAAGGTGCGCCGCCCGCTCACAGATCCGTCCTCAGGGTCATGCTGCGCAGCGCAGGCTCGGTAGCCAGCCGGCTGGCATCCCACTGGATGGTGATGGTCGCCTGCCCGGCGCTGACGGCAATGGCCCCGTCACCGCCCGGCAGGCCGGTCAGCGCCTGTTTCCAGTACTGCACATCCTGTATCGCCATCGAGCTGCCGGAGACAGCCTCTCCCAGCCCGACATTGTATTGACCGAGCAGGGCCGCGCTGCGATTGGCCCGCATCATGTCGGCGATCATGTAGCCGAACTGGGTCGCTTCTGTGCGGGTAAGCGCCGATTGATTGCTCTTGAGCGCCTGCAACTGCAGGGTCGCCATGCCGAGAATGCCGATCGACAGCACCAGCACGGCGATCATGATCTCAAGCAGAGATACCCCCTGATGTCGTTTCATATGCAGCTGGTCTCCACGATGGATGGGCGCCCGGCCGGGGTGATCGTGATGTCGCGCGATGCCTCTTGGGCACACTCCGGCGGCTGCAGAGAGAACACCAGCGCCACCTGCTGACGTCCGTCGAGAAAGCCATTGCCACTGAAGCGAACCAGCGACGTATTGCTGACCAGGGTGCCTGCGCCCATGTCGGGAAAGAGCCGCAGCAGTTCGCCGTTGTCGAGGGTGCCATTGCCGTTGCGATCGACCCAGATCTGCCAGCCCAATTCCCAGTGGTTCTGGGTCAGGTTGCTGGCGGTTGCGGAGAGCGTGACCGCGGTATTGCGGCGAATGGCTTCGGAGCGGGCGAGGTTGATGGCGGCCACGAAGTTGTTGGCCTGGCTGGTCAGCGTCATGTTGCGCAATATCGCGCTAAAGGAGGGGACTCCCAACGTCAGCAGGATAGAGATGAGCGCAACGGTGACCATCAGCTCGATGAGGCTAAAACCTGAACGCAAAAACATCCTGTTTCGCTCTGATTTTGTCGGGGAGGCTCGTTCGCATATCCATGTGCCATCAAGCCAGATGAGAAGATCATCAGCAGTCTAGACCGCAGACCTTCGCTTGCAATTCAATCTACTCAGATCTTGGACATACATCATCAAATTTCGCTGCAATCTCACCACAAACCGGACAACAAGAGTCATAAGAATCGCCCATGAAAAAGCCACCTCACAGGAGGTGGCTCAGGCACTCATGGCACTATGCCGCACGGGATGGCTGACTCAAAGGATGCGCAGCTCCGGCGGCACTTCAAACACCACATTCTCTTCCCGGCCAGGATGCTCGGTCACTATCTTGCCTCCCAGCTCGCGCAGACGAGCAATGACATTCTGAACCAGCACATCGGGGGCTGACGCACCCGCCGTGACCCCGATACGGACAACCCCGTCCAGCCATTGCGGCTCAATCATGGAGGCATCGTCGATGAGGTAGGCCTTGGCGCCCACCTTCTCGGCCAGCTCCCGCAGACGGTTGGAGTTGGAAGAGTTGCGCGACCCCACCACCAGCATGGCGTCCACCAGCCCGGCCATCTCCCGCACCGCATCCTGGCGGTTCTGGGTGGCGTAGCAGATGTCATCCTTGCGCGGCCCCTGGATCTTGGGGAAGTGCGCACGCAAGGCATCGATGACATCCGAGGTCTCGTCAACGCTGAGTGTCGTCTGGGTGACGAAACAGAGATCGTCCGGGTTCTTCACTTTGAGTTTGGCCACATCTTCCGGCGTCTCCACCAGATACATGCCCCCTTCACTGTTCTCGTACTGTCCCATGGTGCCGATCACCTCGGGGTGGCCGGCATGGCCGATGAGCACGGCTTCGGAACCCTTGCGGCTGGCACGATGGACCTCCATGTGCACCTTGGTCACCAGCGGACAGGTGGCATCGAACACCTTGAGGGCGCGGGATTTGGCCATCTCGCGCACGACCTTGGCGACACCGTGAGCGGAGAAGATGACGATGCTGTCATCCGGCACCTCGTCCAGCTCTTCGACGAAAACGGCACCCGCCTCCTTGAGCTTGTTCACCACGTAGCGGTTGTGCACCACCTCGTGACGGACATAGATGGGGGCACCGAACTTCTCCAGCGCGCTCTCGACGATGCTGATGGCCCGGTCGACACCGGCACAGAAGCCACGGGGGTTAGCCAGCAGAATATCCATCAGTGAACCTTCTCCTCGTCATCAACTCCCAGGATCTCCACCTCGAAGGTGACGATGTGACCGGCCAGGGGGTGGTTGAAATCGACCGTAACCGACATCCCTTCCACCGCCCGGATGATCCCGGGCAGTTCGCTGCCGTTGGGCTGGTCAAACAGAATGATGGTACCCACCTTGGGCTCAACTTCGTTACCGAATTTGGCGCGATCGAGATGGTAGATGTTGTCAGGATTGGAAAGGCCGAACGCCTCTTCCGGCGCCAGGGTAAAGCTCTTGCTCTCCCCTTCGCGCAGCCCCAGCAGGCATTGCTCGAAGCTCGGCGTCAGGCTGCCGTCTCCCATCCGCAGACGGGCAGGCTTGCCGTGCAGCGCCGTGCTGTCGGCCACCGAGCCATCTTCCAGTTTGATAGAGAAATGGAACAGCACGCTGCTGTCCGCAACAATCAGCTGGCTCATGAGGTAGCGTCCTGTTTTTTCTCGCCACGGAAGCCGTCCAGCACGATCATGGCGGCACCGATGAAGATGAAGCTGTCAGCCAGGTTGAACGCCGGCCAATGGGCGCGATGCCAATAGAAGTCGAGGAAGTCGACCACATGGCCCAGCACCAGCCGGTCAAACACGTTGCCGAGCGCCCCGCCGATGATCAGGCTGTAGGCGATACCGCTCCAGCGCTGGGTGACCGACTGCTTGCGCAGCCAGTGGATCAGCAGGCCACAGATGGCGAACGCCAGCACGGCGAAGAACCAGCGCTGCCAGCCTCCCTGATCCGCCAGGAAGCTGAAAGCAGCGCCCTTGTTGTAGACATGGACCAGGTTGAAGAAGGGGGTGATCTCCACCCCCGGGTAGCCAAATGGCAGCAGTTTGACCACGGCGAGCTTGCTCGCCTGGTCCAGAACAAAGGCCAGCACTGCCAGCCACAGCCAACGCAGGCCGCTTTTATGTTGAGTCATGTTCATCAGGCAAATTGACGCGTTTCGCCGTCACCCTCGACGTTGGTGACGCAGCGGCCACAGATCTCTTCGTGACCCGCGATGGTACCCACGTCCTCTACATGGTGCCAGCAGCGGTCGCACTTGGCTGCAGCTGACTGGGCCACGCAGAGCCACAGGTCATCGCGCTCGGTCGCCACGGCCTCTGCCGGTGCGACATCGACGCTGACGACCTTGGCCTTGGAGGTGAGCAGCACGAAGCGCAGCTCATCGGCCAATGCGTTCAGACGCGCGGCCAACTCAGGCTTGGCGAACAGGGTCAGCTCGGCCTGCAGAGAACCGCCGATGCGCTTCTCGCCACGGGCCACTTCCAGCGCCTTGTTCACTTCACCGCGCACGGTGAGGATCTCGGCCCAGAACTCGTCGTTCAGCACTTCGCCCGCTTCAAGCCCGAACAGGCCGTCGTACCACTCCTCGGTGAACACGAACTCACCGCGCTCACCCGGCAGCAGGGCCCAGATCTCGTCGGCGGTGAAGCTCATGATGGGCGCCATCCAGCGCACCATGGCTTCGGCAATGTGATAGAGGGCGGTCTGGCAGGAGCGACGGGCCAGGCTGTCGGCCTTGGCGGTGTACTGACGATCCTTGATGACGTCCAGATAGAAGGAACCCATCTCGATGGAGCAGAACTGCATCAGCTTCTGGGTCACGCCGTGGAAGTTGTACTCGTCGAACGCGGCCACGATCTCGGCCTGTACCGCTTTGGCACGGCCCACTGCCCAGCGATCCACCACCACCATGTCGGCAGGCGCCACCATGTCGGTCGCCGGATTGAAACCGTTCAGGTTGGCCAAGAGGAAACGGGCAGTGTTGCGGATACGACGATAGGCGTCGGCGGAGCGCTTGAGGATCTCGTCGGAGACGGTCATCTCACCGGTGTAGTCAGTGCTCGCTACCCACAGACGCAGGATGTCGGCACCCAGCTTGTTCATCACGTCCTGAGGGCTTACCACGTTGCCGATGGACTTGGACATCTTGCGGCCCTGACCATCCACGGTGAAGCCGTGAGTCAGCACCTGGTTGTAGGGAGCCTTGTCTTTCATCGCCACGCCGATCATCAAGGATGACATGAACCAGCCACGGTGCTGGTCAGAGCCTTCCAGATACATGTCGGCCGGCTTGCCGTTGAACTCGGGACGGGCATCGACCACGGAGGCATGGGTAGAGCCGGAGTCAAACCAGACGTCCAGGGTGTCGGGTACCTTCTCGTAGTTGTCGGCATCGACGCCCAGTAGCTCGGCCTTGTCCAGATCCCACCAGGCCTGGATGCCGGACTGCTCGACCCGCTTGGCTACCTCTTCCATCAGGCGCACGGAATCCGGGTGCAGCGCCTGGGTATCCTTGTGAACGAACAGGGAGATGGGCACGCCCCAGGTACGCTGACGGGAGATACACCAGTCGGGACGGTTCTCGACCATCGCCTGGATGCGGTTCTTGCCCCAGGCCGGGACCCAGCCACTCTGGCCATGCTGGGCAATGCCCTCTTTCTCGATACGCTCGATCTCTTCCAGTGCGCGCTGCCGAAGACCCTTCTGCTCCATGCTGATGAACCACTGGGGGGTGGCACGGAAGATGATCGGGGTCTTGTGACGCCAGCAATGCGGGTAGGAGTGGTTGAACACCTTGTGATGCAGCAGGGCGCCGCGCTCGGTCAGCACCTCGACCACGGCCGCATTGGCCTTGAACACGTGCTGGCCGGCAAACAGTTCGGTATCCGGCAGATAGACGCCGTTGCTGCCAACCGGGTTGGCGACTTCCAGACCGTACTTCTGACCGACCACGAAGTCTTCCTGACCGTGACCAGGGGCGGTGTGCACCGCGCCGGTACCGGCGTCCAGAGTGACGTGGTCACCCAGCACCACAGGCACGTCGAAGCTGTAGAAGGGGTGGTTGAAGCGCAGCAGCTCGAGTGCGGCACCCTTGGCGTAGCCCAGGTTGTGGAAGTGCTCGATGCCGGCGCGATCCATCACATCCTTCACCAGCTCGGCGGCCAGGATCAGACGCTCGGGATTGTCGCCCTCAACCTGCACCAGTGCGTAGTCGAGATCGGCATGCATGGCGATGGCGCGGTTGGCCGGCAAGGTCCACGGGGTGGTCGTCCAGATCACGGCAGAGAGCGCGCCCTTGCCGGTGTGGCCTTCGGCGCAATCAAACTTGGCGGCAACAGCAGCCTCGTCGACGGCCTTGAAGCGCACGTCGATGGAGGGGGAGTTCTTGTCGTAGTACTCCACTTCCGCTTCAGCCAGCGCGGAGCCGCAATCGGTACACCAGTGCACCGGCTTGGAGCCTTTGTGCAGGTGGCCGTTTTCAACGATCTTGGCCATGGAGCGGATGATGTTGGCTTCGGTCCCAAAATCCATGGTCAGGTAGGGGTGTTCCCAGTCACCCAGCACGCCCAGACGGATGAAGTCGGTCTTCTGCGCTTCGATCTGGGTTTTGGCGTATTTGCGGCACTCGGCGCGGAACTCGGCGGCGGAAACCTTCTCGCCCGGCTTGCCGACCATGCCTTCCACTTTCAGCTCGATGGGCAGACCGTGGCAATCCCAGCCCGGTACATAGGGGGAATCGAAGCCAGAAAGGCCTTTGGACTTGATGATGATGTCTTTGAGGATCTTGTTGACCGAGTGACCGATGTGAATGCTGCCGTTCGCATAGGGGGGGCCATCGTGCAGAATGAAAGAAGGCTTGCCCGCTTTGGCGCGGCGAATGGCGCCGTAAAGATCCTGATCGTACCAACGTTTCAACATGTTGGGTTCGCGTTTGGCCAGATCGCCACGCATCGGAAACTCGGTTTCCGGCAGATTCAGGGTGTGTTTATAGTCGCTCATCAGTCCTGGGTTCCCTTCTTTTCTAAAAGAGTGCTGGGTAAATGAAATTGTGGCAGCCCGAACCAGGCTCGGGCCGCCAGGGCATCTCGTTCGATCTGCTCTTTCAAGGCGGTGAAAGAGTCAAATTTCTGCTCTTCGCGCAGCTTGTGGCGAAGCAGCACCTTGACCTGCTGACCATATAGATCACCAGAAAAATCAAATAGATGTACTTCCAATCTGGCTTGTGTACCGCTCAAAGTCGGACGTACACCCACATTGGCGACGCCGGGGAAAGTCTTGCCGGAACATATCACTTCCACCGCAAACACGCCACCGACCGGGACAACCTGGCGTTTGAGGGCCAGATTCGCGGTGGGAAAACCTATGGTGCGCCCCAGCTTATCGCCGTGGGCCACCCGGCCGCTGATGGCATAGGGGCGACCGAGCATCAGCTCCACCTCCGCCATGCGGCCCGCTTTGAGGGCCTCACGCACCAGGGTGCTGCTGACCCGCTGGCGGGAAAGCTGGAAACTCTGGGTGCTGATCACCTCGAACCCGAAGCGCCGACCGGCCTCCTCCAGCAGGTGGAAGTCCCCTTCCCGCCCCTTGCCGAAGCGAAAATCGTCGCCGACCACCAGATAGTGCACGCCGAGTTTCTCCACCAGCAGTTGCTCGATGAAGGTGCTGGCCACCTGCTCGGCAAAACGATGGGTGAAACGCACGCAGAGCATGCGATCGATCTGCATTCCCTTGAGGGCTTCGTACTTCTCCCGCCAACGGCTGAGACGGGCGGGCGCGGCACTGCCCGCAAACAGCTCCAGCGGCTGGGGTTCGAACAACATGACACAGGCCGGCAGGCCAAGTTGGGCGGCCTTCTCCTGCAAACGGGCCAACACTGCGTGGTGCCCCTGATGAACCCCATCGAAGTTGCCTATGGTCAATACACAGCCCCGGTGACGGGGCTTGATATTGTGAATGCCGCGAATAAGCTCCATCAGTGCCTTGTGCGTTGCTGCCATGGAAATCGGCGGATTATATATCAGGCAGCAGGCAGGGTCAGCCCTGCCGTTGACCCGATTTAGCCATCCCACTCGCTTCTCGGACTTGGCCAGGAGCATCGCACCTCGTTGGCGGGCCAACCCGACAGCCCCTGAGACCGCCCCCATCGACCCTGTACTGTCCCCTCCCTTGCAGCTGGCTCCTTATTGCTGACCGGCTCTCAGGTGCCGTGGCCGGATCCCCAATGCCAAAAGGACAATGCCATACAGCGCTCCGCCCAGGCAGAGCAGCAGGGTCAACTCCAGGCTGGCCTTGCCCATGCTCCAGGCCCCCCATTGGGCGAGATCCGGTGACAGATAGGCCAGAAGCCCCCCCATCAAGACCGTTGCCGCCAAGAGCTTGAGGCAGAACAGCCCGGTGTTGCGGGAAGGGCGATAAACATCCTGCTGATAGAGCCCCTTGAACAGCAGTACGGCGTTAAGGGTGCCGGAGCAGGCAGTGGCGAGAGCCAGCCCCACGTAGCCGAGCGGATAGATGAAGATGAGGTTGCACACCATGTTGGCAACCATGGCCATGATGCCGATACGCACCGGCGTCCTGGTGTCCTGGCGGGCGTAATAACCGGGGGCCAGCACCTTGATGAGCATCAAGGAGAGCAGCCCCGTGGTGGAGGCCAGCAGGCTCGCACTGGACATGCTCACCTCGTGCAGACCGAACTCACCGCGCATGAAAAGTACCCGCAGTATGGGCTCGCGCAGTACGGCGATGCCGACCATGGCTGGCAAGCCGAGCAGCATCACCATGCGCACCCCCCAATCCATGGTGCGAGAGAAATCAGCCGGATCCGCATCCACGTGTTTTCTGGCCAGGGCAGGCAGGATCACCGTGCTGATGGCCACCGCAAAGAGGCCGAGGGGAAACTCCAGCAACCTGTCCGAGTAATAGAGATAGCTGATGGCACCGGTAGCCAGAAACGAGGCCAGCATGGTGTTGATCAGCAGGTTGATCTGGCTGACCGACACGCCGAACAGGGCCGGGATCATCAGGGTACGGATCTTCACCACCCCGGGATGGTGCCAACCCCACTTGGGCCAGACCAGCATGTTGAGCTGGCGCAGAAAAGGATACTGGAACAAAAACTGGACCAGACCGCCGAGGAAGACACCGATCGCCAGGGAGATCTCGGGGCGCTCCATCAAGGGCGCGATCCACCAGGCCGCTGCAATCATGGTGATGTTGAGGAACACCGGCGTGAAGGAGGACACGGCAAAACGGCCAAAGGTATTGAGAATGGCCCCCGCCATGGCGGTGAAGGTGATGAACCAGAGATAGGGGAAGGTGATCTTGAGCATCAGACTGGCCAACTCGAACTTCTCCGCCGCCGGTCCGCCGTGCAGCCAGTCCCAGAACCAGCCCCAGCCAAAGAGGGCCGTCAGGACACCGGAACCCAGCACCCCGAGCAAGGTGACCACGGTGACGATACCACCCAGGGTGCCCGCCACCGCCGCCAGCAACTCGCGAACCGCCTGCTCGTCACCGTTTTTCTTGTACTCCGTCATCACGGGCACGAAGGCCTGGTTGAATGCCCCTTCGGCAAAGAGACGGCGCAAGAAGTTGGGAATGCGATTGGCGAAGAAGAAGACGTCTGAGGCCACCCCGGCACCGAGCAAATTGGCGATGACCACATCGCGCACCAAGCCCATCACACGGGATGCCAGCGTCATTCCGGACACAATCATGCCGGATTTGATCAATTTCTTACTCAAGACGGGGCCTCTGGAACTGTCGGAAAGAAAAGAATGCTGTTAGAATCGGCCGACAGTTTAACCGTCTCCCATCTGACACACCACCGGGGGGCGGTGTTTATTTGCACAAATCATTTGACAATATGTGGTTGGGAAGGCATATTTCCGGGCCTTTTCAATACACTCGCTAAGACAGTTTTAGGAGTTTTACCTTGGCTAACATCAAATCTGCTAAGAAGCGTGCTCTTCAGTCAGAGAAACGTCGTCAGCACAACGCCAGCCGTCGTTCCATGACCCGTACCTACCTGAAGAAAGTGATCGCTGCCATCGCCTCTGGTGACAAGGCTGCTGCCACTGCCGCTTTCGCTGTTGCTCAGCCGATCATGGATCGTATGGCGACCAAAGGCCTGATCCACAAGAACAAAGCTGCTCGTCACAAGAGCCGCCTGTCTGCCCAGATCAAAGCCATGGCTTAATCAGCATCCGCTGATGAAAGCTGAAAAAACCGGCCTAGTGCCGGTTTTTTATTTGGGGTCGCTACAGTACAGTCTGTGCAACAATCCGATCATCTCGCGCACCTCATGGCTGCGCAGGGAGTAATAGACCGTCTGGGCTTCCTTCCTCGTCGCCACCAGCTCATCCCGGCGCAACACCGCCAGATGCTGCGACATGGCTGACTGGCTCAATCCCAAGACCTCGTTCAGCTCGCCGACCGACAGCTCCCTATCCAGTAACTGGCACAAGATAAACAGCCGTCGCTCATTGGCCAATGCCTTGAGCAGGGTGACGGCACGCCCGGCATTCGCTTCCATCTCTTCCAATTGCATCTCACCCTCCTCTTCCAAGACTGGCATCATAGCGCCGTCACCGTCGATTTAAAACGAGAGGCTTGCCGGCTGAATGGCCGTGAAATCCTCCTGCCCCGCAAAGAGGAAGGAGAAATCACTCTCGCATACCCGCTTGACCGCAGGATGCTGGATCATCCGCTCGGCAAAGATGACGTAATACTCCTCCATCAGATCCTGGGTTTCACCCAGCAGCATCACCTCCTCCCCCTCCAGGATCTCCTCCCGATAAATGGTCGGTGCCATGAAGATGCCCTGGTTGAAGAAGCCGAACGCCTTCATCAGCGCCGCATCGTCGAATTCTCCCAGAATGCTGGGGGAAATTCCCTGCTGCTCGAACCACTGGGTCAGTTGACGACCCATGGCGGTACGGCGGCCCGGGATGAGCAGCTTGCGCTCTTCCAGGCAGGCAGGGAAAGGCTGGGAGGGCAGAGGCGCCTTGCAGAAGAAACTGACGCCACATCCCCCCAGACGCTTGGACAGCAACCCGGCATGCTGGCTGGAGTCCACCGGGCAATCAGAGAGGATCATGTCGAGCTTGTGCTCGCTCAACTGCTCCAGGAGCAGTTCATGGGTCGACTCGAAGCAGCGCAGGTGAATGGAACCGTCATTGGGGATCACGGAGAGCAGTACCCGGCTGGCGAGACGCTTGGAGAGAGCATCGGCGATGCCCACATCGAACAGGATCTGGCTCTCCTTGCGGTAGTTGACGATATCCAGCATCTCGTAGGAGAGGCTGAACATCTTGTCCGCATAGCGAAATACCAGTTGGCCAAGCTCGGTGGCCTCAAGGGAGCGCCCCTTTCTGATCAGCAACTTGCCGCCAAGACGCTGCTCAAGCAGTTTGATCTGACCGGTCACGGTCTGTGGGGTCAAAAAGAGGGCTTCCGCCGCCTGCGTGACGGAGCCCTTCTTCTGAGTCATCCAAAAATAGTAGAGATGGTTGTAGTTAAGGTGTGACATCCGATGGGGTTCCCGCGCCAGGCGGGCTCCGGTAGCAGCTGAGTTCAACCGCCAGAATGTCATACATGTCGCTGATCGAGTCAACCTTGTTCGCGTCGAACTGTGCCTGCAGATGGGCCTTGAGACGACCGGCATCCGGCATTCGCTCGGTACAATAGCGCTTGTTGGACAGCTTGACTCGCTCGCCGGCACGACTGCTCAGTGCCCGTTCGGCGAAGGTCTCTCCGAACCGAGCTTTTACCTGTGAGTCCCCCAGCATGAGTGCGCTGTCGACCACCCCGTTGAGATAGGCAGAACAACTTGCCGAGGTGGCATCCCGCTGACAATCGACCAGGCCATTTGCCCAGATTGCAGGACTCGCCAGCATGACTAACCATCCTAGTTTTCTCATAACCCCTCCGTACTTTGATTCGCCTCCCGATTGGGCAGCGATATCCGCAGTGCGATGTAACCGATCACGGCCGCGAGTGTGGAACCTGCCAGGATCCCGAGGCGCGAGTAGCTGCCGTAGTCCAGTCCGCCATGCTCGAATGCCAGCGATGCGATAAACATCGACATGGTGAAGCCGATGCCACACAGGATGCTGACGGCAAAGATCTGTCTGAAGTTCACTCCTTGCGGCAATTGGGCAATGCCTGATTTCACAGCCAGCCAGCTGATGGTGAAAATCCCGAGCGGCTTGCCGACGAAGAGCCCCAGGATGATCCCCATGGGGAGCGGATTGAGCAGAGCCGAGAAGTAGATCCCCTCCAGCGATACCCCGGCGTTGGCGAAAGCGAACAGTGGCAGGATCAGGAAGGCGCTCCAGGGGTGCAGCACATGCTCCAGATGCTTGAGTGGCGATGCGTAACGCTTGCCGTTGAGGGGGATCATGAAGCCCACGATGACCCCCGCCAGGGTCGCATGGACACCGGACTTGAGCACGGCAACCCAGAGCACCAGGCCGACCAGCATATAGAGTCCAATCCTGTCCTCACCACGGCGATTCATCCAGAGCAAGGTCAGGGTAGCCACCACACCTATCGCCAGCGCAGTCAGCGACAGCTGCTGGGTGTAGAAGAGGGCAATGATGATGATGACCCCCAGATCGTCCATGATAGCCAGCGCCAGCAAGAAGACCTTGAGGCTGGTCGGTACCCGCTTGCCCAGCAGCGCCATGACCCCGAGAGCGAAGGCGATGTCGGTTGCGGCCGGAATCGCCCAGCCAGCACGGGTAGCCTCGTCCCCGTAGTTGAAGAAGCTATAGATGAGTGCCGGTGCCAACATCCCCCCCACGGCAGCAATGGCCGGGAAGGTTGCCTGCACCCGGGAGGAAAGCGCCCCCTCCAGCATCTCTCGCTTCACCTCGAGACCCACCAGCAGGAAGAAGATCGCCATGAAGCCATCGTTGATCCAGAGCAGCAGCGGCTTGTTGATGTCGAGCGCCGCGATGCGAACCTGTACCTCGGTATTGAGGAAGCCCTGATAGTGTTGCGCCAGCGCCGAATTGGCCAGGCCGATGGCAAGCAGGGCGGCCAGGATCAGAATGATCCCGGAAGCGGACTCCAGTTTGAGAAAACGCTTGAATACATCGCTCATATCTAACTACCCATAAAATTGCATCTTTTCAGTCTAGGGCCAGAGTAGCTCAATGAAAAATCGTTTCTAACGGCTGATAACAACGAAAAAACCGAAAGCAAAACAGATAATGCCTGCTATAAGCAGGTTATTTCCCCTTTTCAGGAGCCATCTCTCCACCCGGAATGTTGCATATTAATTCACAGAAAATGCAAAAAGGCACCCGAAGGTGCCTCTAACAGCTGAGTGTCGACTCATCGTCACCTGGGAGACGATACTCGCCCCAGGCTCATTACCTACTCAAATAGCGACAGGCGCCTTGATCCCAGGATGAGGATCATAGCCCTGGATCTCGAAATCCTCGAATCTGTAATCGAAGATGGAGTCAGGTTTGCGCTTGATCACCAGTTGCGGCAGGGGGCGCGGCTCGCGGGTGAGTTGCAGTGCCGTCTGCTCCATGTGGTTGGAATAGAGGTGCACATCGCCACCGGTCCAGACAAAGTCACCCACTTCCAGATCGCACTGCTGCGCCATCATGTGGGTCAGCAGCGCATAGCTGGCAATGTTGAACGGCAGGCCAAGGAAAACATCACAACTACGCTGGTAGAGCTGGCAGGAGAGCTTGCCATCCGCCACATAGAACTGGAAGAAGGCGTGGCAGGGTGCCAACGCCATTTTGTCCAGCTCGCCCACGTTCCAGGCGGAGACGATGATGCGGCGGGAATCCGGGTTGTGCTGGATGTCGTCCACCGCCTTCTGGATCTGGTCGATGACAGACCCATCGGCTGCCGGCCAGGAGCGCCACTGGGCACCATAGACAGGCCCCAGATCACCGTGCTCGTCGGCCCACTCGTCCCAGATGCTGACACCGTGCTCTTTCAGATAGGCGGTGTTGGTATCGCCGTTGAGGAACCAGAGCAGCTCGTGAATGATGGAGCGCAGGTGGCACTTCTTGGTGGTCACCAGCGGGAATCCCTCGGCCAGGTTGAAGCGCATCTGATGACCGAACAGGGAGACGGTCCCGGTGCCGGTGCGATCGGATTTGACGGTCCCTTCATCCAGAATTTTCTGCATCAGGTCGAGATAGGCACGCATTACTTCGCCTCCTTGGGTGCATTGCCGAACAGACGGGGCTGTTTGTAGGCGGCCCAGACCATGAGGCCCCCCGCCACTATCATCGGGGTAGAGAGGATCTGACCCATGCTGATCTCGTTGAAGTAGAGACCCAGCTGACTGTCTGGTTGACGAACAAACTCCACCAGGAAGCGGAACAGGCCGTAGAACAGCAAGAACATCCCGGAAATGGCGCCACGGGGTGGGTGCTTGCGCCAGAACAGGTTCAGGATGATGAAGAGCACCACACCTTCCAGCGCGAACTGGTAAAGCTGGGACGGGTGACGCGGCTCGGGGCCCGCCTCGGGGAAGATGATTGCCCAGGGGACATCGGTCACCCGACCCCACAGCTCGCCGTTCATGAAGTTGCCGATGCGGCCAACACCGAGGCCAAACGGAATCAGCGGTGCCACGAAATCCGCCACGGTGAAGAAGTGGCGCTGGGTTTTGTGGGCAAACCAGATCATGGCGGTGATCACCCCGATGAGGCCACCGTGGAACGACATGCCACCAGTCCATATCTTGAACAGATAGGTCGGGTCTGCGAGGAAGAGATCGAAGTTATAGAACAGCACGTAACCGATGCGCCCTCCCAGGATCACCCCGAGGAAGCCGTAGAACAGCAGATCCGAGACCTCGTTGCGGGTCCAGCCGCTATTGGGTGCATCGGCGCGGCGACCTGCCAGCCACATGGCGAACGCAAAACCGAACAGGTACATGAGACCATACCAGCGTACCGATAATGGTCCCAAACTGAATGCTACGGGATCAATCTGCGAGAAAACCCAATATCCGTCGTGCTGCATAGGCGGCCCCAATCATAAGAAAAGCCGCATTCTCCGATCATTCTTACGCAGTAACAAGGTGGAATATCAATCGGGCAGCCTGACCTTGTGCCCAGCCCGCAGCAATCCGCCCAGACCGTGCTCTTCCAGATATCGGGCGAACAGGCCCCGCAGCACGTGAGGATTGTCATGCTTGAGACCATCCGCCATCAGCGCCTTCAACTCGCCAAGGTCGGATTGCCGCAGCACGTATTTGATACGGGAGATGTTGTGGGTATTCATGCTGAAACGGCGATAGCCCATGGCCAGCAGCAGCAGCACTCCGACCGGATCGCCAGCCAGCTCGCCACAAACAGAGACCGGCTTGTGATAGCGCTGAGAGGCATCGACCAACAGTTGCAAAGCGCGGATCACCGCGGGATGGAAGGCATCGTAGATGCTGGCGACACGGGCATTGTTGCGATCCACCGCCAGCAGGTACTGAGTCAGGTCGTTGCTGCCCACCGACCAGAAGTCGATGAGCGGCGCCATCTCCGGCAGGATGTACAGCGCGGAGGGGACTTCGATCATCACCCCGAGACTGGGGTAGCGGATCACCGCATCGCGGCTGGCCGCTTCTTCCGACACCTCGCGCCACGCCTGATCCAGCAGACGACGGGAGGCCTTGATTTCACTGACACTGCTGATCATCGGCAGCATGATGGCCAGATTGTCCAGCCCTTCGCTGGCCCGCAACATGGCCTTGAGCTGCACCAAGAAGAGTTCGGGGTGATCCAGGGTGAGCCGGATCCCCCGCCAACCAAGGAAGGGATTTTCCTCCACGATGGGGAAATAGGGCAGTTGCTTGTCCCCCCCCACGTCCAGAGTCCGCATGCAAACCGGGCGATCCCGATAGGTTTCCAGGATCCCGCGATAGCGGGCAGTCTGCTCCCACTCCGAAGGGAAGCTGTCCTGCAGCATGAAGGGGATCTCGGTGCGATAGAGCCCGACCCCGTCCGCCAGATGATTGAGGGAGATCTCGGTATCCGCACTCAGCCCTGCGTTGAGCAGCAGAGAGACCTTGGTGCCGTCGGCAGTCTCGGAGGGCTGGCTGTCGACGCTACGCACCAGGGTGTCGAGTGCCCGCTCCTCACTCAGCAGTTGCCGGTACTCGGTCAGGATCACCTGGTTGGGTTCGATGAAGAGATCGCCGCTGTAGCCATCGATGACCAGAGTGCGCCCGCCGATGTCACCGAGGGGCAGATCCACCCCCATGATGGCCGCCACCCCCATGGCACGGGCCAGGATGGCGGCATGGGAGTTGGTCCCGCCCTTGAGCGACACCACACCGCTCAGAAATTCCCTCGGGATCTCCGCAAGGATGGTGGCCGTCACTTCATCGGCGACCAGCACCACGGGTTCGCCGATGGTGAGCTGCTCGGGTTCGTCCTGCACCAGCCGGCTGATGAGCCGCTGGGCGATGTCTTTCACATCGGTGGAACGTTCCCGCAGATAGGGATCCTTCATCCCCTTGAACTGCTCTATCAGCCGATCGCTGATGAGTTTGACCGCCGAGATCGCCGTCCAGTGTTCCTTGCTGACCTTGTTGCGGATGGGCTTGATGTAGCCGGGATCGTTCAACAGGTGCAGATAGATGTCGAAGATGGCGACCGAGTCCTGGCTGTAGCTCTCGCGAAAGCGCAGTGCCAGGCTCTCCAGATCATGGCGCACTTCCTCCACCGCCAGCTCGAGACGGGCAAGCTGCTTGGCATGATCCTCGTCCTTGCGCGGCGTGATGGTATTGAGCGCCTTGCGCGGACGCCACACCCAGGCCTTGGCGATGGCGATGCCACTCGCCCCGGCAATACCGCGCAGCGGCTTGCTCCAGTCGGTCTTCTGCAGCCACCCCTTGGCCTGGGCCTGGGCGATGCGGGCAGCCAGCTGAGCCGCCAGGGTGACCATGAAGGACTCCTCCCCCTCATCGAAGAGGCGGCTCTCCTTCTGCTGCACGACCAGAATCCCCACTACCTGACGCTGATGCATGATGGGAGCGCCGAGGAAGGAGCGAAACGCCTCTTCCGCCACATCGGGCAGGAACTTAAAACTGGGGTGAGAGGGGGCATCCGCCAGGTTGATCAGCTCTTCACGCTGACCCACCAGGCCGACGATACCCTGCTCGAACGGCAGGGTGGCCTTGCCCACGGCCGATTCGGCCAGACCATCGGTCGCAGCCAGTCGATAGCGGCGCATGTCCGGCTCGGCTACATAGACGGAGCAGCAGTCCACCGTCATGGCGAGCCGGGTCTGGCTCACCAATGCTTGCAAGGCCTGTTCGAGGGTGTTGGCCTCGGCCATGCTTTCCACGATGCGTCTGAGTTCCGTCAGCAACTAGTTGTGCTCCTTAACGCGAGCGGTTGCGCCGCCCATCTTTTCGGTTAGCCTGCACCACGGGGACTGGCATGGCCAGCGGGGCAAACTCCTTCATCACCCGGCGGTAAACCTCCCGCTTGAAGGAGACGACCTGACGAACCGGGTACCAGAAGCTGACCCAACGCCAATCATCAAATTCCGGGTGACCATGACAGCCAAACTGGATCCTGGACTCTTTGCCAGGATCGAGCTGCAACAAAAACCATTTCTGCTTCTGGCCAATACAGACCGGTGAACTGTCCCAGCGGACGAGTCGTTTGGGTAAGCGATACTTCAGCCAGTTGCGACTGGTCGCCAGTATGGTCACATCGTCCTGCTTGAGGCCTATCTCCTCATACAGCTCACGATACATGGCCTGCTCCGGCGATTCACCATCATCAACCCCCCCCTGCGGAAACTGCCAGGAGTGCTGCCCATAGCGCTTAGCCCACAATACTTGTCCGTCACGGTTACAGATCACGATGCCGACATTGGGACGAAATCCGTCACCATCTATCACGTGATCACCTTATAAAGGCTGAATCTATAACGAGATTGTTCCACATTCACCCCGTGGCGGCAAACAGGGACTGTCATCTTCCATTCATGAATAACTTGGCATTTCAAGCAAAGTTATAAACAAATTGAAGGTTCATGCTAGGCAAGTTGCCCACCCAGACTGTGCATAAACCTGTGATCAAGCAGGTATATACAGTAGTTTTATACTGTGGCATTGCACGGAAGCATATCATACCCGATTCACTTAAAAACAAAATATACATTTAAATACATAAGGTTATAGTTTAATTGCTGGATCAAGATCCATGTCTTTTGCCTAAGAGGATCCAGCCTGTCAATTGTGAACAAGTTCGACTGCTCAAAGATCCACCAAGACGGATTTATCCACAGATATGGCGCATTATCTGCACCGAAATGGCGCTGAAAATCGGCGTACTCTCACATTTATTTCTGGTGCCACGCTTCCTTTCACCACTTTACGCCAGTTATCCAAGATTTCTGTGGATAACTGTGTGCAACAGCTCGCACAAACCCTTGGACAACTCGTTTATGCGGGGATCCGGCGGGCCAACATACTGGATAAATAAAGTAAAACCTTTTAAAATCATTTAGATATGTTGAATTCTGTCACCCATGTCCCCCTGTGTATAGTCGGGCGAGGATCGGTTATAAAATCAGCGATACCATGCAAGGATCCGTATTGCGATGTCTATTATCTCCAGAGGAGCCCTCATGCCTGCCAATCCCCAGTCAGAACAAGAGCTGCTCAGTCGAGCCTACGCCATGGCTGGCTTCACTCTGGCCCAGCTTGCCGCAACGGCGGGCATCCCCGTACCGCGGGATCTCAGACGTGACAAGGGCTGGACAGGGCAGTTGATCGAGTGGCAGCTGGGGGCCAGTGCAGGTAGCCGTCCCGAGCAGGATTTTCCGGATCTCGGTATCGAGCTCAAGACGATCCCCGTCGATCCTCAAGGGCGCCCGCTGGAAACCACCTTTGTCTGCGTGGCCCCCCTCATCGGGGTCAGCGGCCAGCGCTGGGAGGAGTCGAACGTGCGCAACAAGCTGTCGCGGGTGCTCTGGATCCCGGTGGAAGGCAGCCGCGACATCCCTGTCGGCGACCGTCGCGTCGGCATGCCGCTGCTATGGAGCCCGAATGAAGAGGAAGAAGGACTGCTGCGACAGGACTGGGAAGAGCTGATGGACATGATAGTGCTGGGGGAAGTGGAGCAGATCAGCGCCCGCCACGGCCAAGTATTGCAGCTGCGCCCCAAGGCGGCCAACAGCAAGGCGCTGACCCGCGCTATCGGCCGCAATGGCCAACCCATCATGACGCTACCACGGGGCTTCTACCTCAAGATCGAGTTCACCCATCAACTCCTGCAGCGCCATTTTGCCCTCCCCCTTTGATCCTGTTTATCAACATCCTTGTCATAAAGTGATATAAAAATAACCAGCGCTACTTTCTTCGCAGCCAGTGACAAGGAGTCCATATGCCGATCAACAAGCAATTCCTCAAATCGCGTCCCGAGGTAAAGGTGACCTTTGCCGTCGAAAAGGAGGCCGCCGGTGATGCCGAGCAGGTCTTGCTGCTGGGTGAATTCAGCCAGTGGCAGCCCATTGAACTGAAGAGGATGAAAAACGGGGAGTTCAAGGCGACACTCAACCTGCCGACCGATGGCCCCAGCCATTTCGAGTATTGCTATCAGCTAGTGCAACCCGATGGTGAAACTCTTTATGACAACGACTGGGAGGCGGACGACTACGTGCCTGGCCCCTTCGGGCGTGACAACTCTGTGGTGCGGGTCAGCCAGCCCAGTTGAGCCAATACCCCGCACACGGATACAAAAAAGGCTCGCCATTGGCGAGCCTTTTCACTACCTGTCGAGCTTTTCGCCGACATACCGACACCAATTCGAATCGAATTAGTTGAGCTTCTCTTTGATACGAGCAGCTTTGCCGGACAGGTTGCGCAGGTAGTACAGTTTGGCGCGGCGAACATCACCACGACGCTTCAGTTCTACACTGTGGATCAGCGGAGAGTGAGTCTGGAATACACGCTCAACACCTTCGCCGTTGGAGATCTTGCGAACGGTGAAAGCAGAGTGCAGACCGCGGTTACGCTTGGCAATCACGATGCCTTCGAAAGCCTGCAGACGCTCTTTACCACCTTCTTTAACACGAACTTGAACACGTACGGTGTCGCCCTGGGCAAAAGCCGGGATGTCGGTACGCAGTTGCTCTTGTTCAAGCTGCTGAATAATCTTGCTCATTGTCTTTCCTTACCTAGGATAAACTGAAAACTCTACTTAACGCTGTCACGCACTTCGCGGACATACTCGGCAAGAAGTGATTCTTGCTCGTCAGTCAGAGCTAGGTTGTTAATAAGTTCCGGCCTTCTCTGCCAGGTTCGTCCGAGCGATTGCTTGAGTCGCCAGCGCCGAATCACTTCGTGATTGCCGCTTGTCAGCGCCTCGGGCACCGTCAGCCCATCCAACACCTCCGGCCGAGTATAGTGGGGATGATCCAGCAGGCCATCCGTGAAGGAGTCCTGCTCGGCACTGGCCTGATCACCCAAGACCCCCGGGACCAGACGCGAAACCGCATCGATCAGGGTCATGGCAGGCAACTCGCCACCACTTAACACGTAATCTCCGATAGACCACTCTTCGTCGACTTCGGTTTGTATCACGCGCTCATCGATACCTTCGTATCGACCGGCGACCAGAATCAGTTTCTGATTCGTCGCCAACTCGGTCACGCCCGCTTGAGTCAGCTTGCGTCCCTGAGGAGAGAGATAGATGACTTTCGCCCCGTCTCCCGCCGCTTGCTTGGCTGCATGAATGGCATCACGCAGCGGCTGAACCATCATCAACATGCCGGGCCCACCACCATAAGGACGATCATCGACCGTACGGTGTTTGTCGTGGGTGAAGTCCCGAGGGTTCCAGCACTCAATCTGCAGCAGGCCACTCTTGACGGCCCGACCCGTTACCCCGTGCTCGGTAATGGCTCGGAACATTTCCGGGAAGAGGCTAATGACCCCAATCCACATAAGAAACCTCCGGCACCCGTGTTAGCGCGGGAAACTAGAAACCAGGATCCCAATCAACTTCGATTGTTCGAGCAGTCAGATCAATATTCTTGATCACCTGCTCTTCCAGGAACGGTATCAACCGCTCCTTTGCACCAAAGGCATCTTTTACATTGGCCTCAACCACCAACACATCGTTGGAGCCGGTTTCCATCAATTCGGTCACCTTGCCCAGGTCGTATCCCTTGGTGGTTACCACGGTGCAACCAATGAGGTCACGCCAGTAGAACTCCCCTTCGGGCAACGCAGGCAACAGATCGGCGGGGACGCCAATCTCGACGTTGGTCAATGCCAGGGCATCCTCACGCACATCGATACCATCGAGTTTGCAGATCAGACCCTTGTTATGACGCTTCCAGGATGACACCCGGATTTCACGCCACGCCCCGTTCTGATTGATCAGCCAGGGGTTGTAATCGAAAATCGCTTCGGCAACATCGGTGAAGGAGTTCACTTTAAGCCAGCCCTTGATCCCGTAAACGGTCCCCAGGGTGCCCAGAACTACAGGTTTTTCCACCTTAACTCCCTACCGTTTGGCTGATTAAGCAGCTTTGGCAGCGTCTTTGATCAGCTTGGCAACGCGGTCAGAAACAGCGGCACCAGTAGCAACCCAATGCTCGATACGAGCCAGGTCCAGGTTCAGCTTTTCAGCGTTACCAGCAGCAACCGGGTTGAAGAAACCGA
The DNA here is from genome assembly GCF_027707405.1 of Aeromonas sp. QDB68. Taxonomy (NCBI): domain Bacteria; kingdom Pseudomonadati; phylum Pseudomonadota; class Gammaproteobacteria; order Aeromonadales; family Aeromonadaceae; genus Aeromonas; species Aeromonas sp. QDB68. Next base: position 60,911 of record NZ_JAPCIQ010000006.1, read on the forward strand.
CGCGCTCGATGAAACGACCGTCACGGGCGTTACGGCTGTCAGCAACTACTACCTGGTAGAACGGACGCTTTTTCGCGCCACCACGTTGTAAACGAATGGTTACCATATCGTCCTCATAAACATCTAATGAACAAGGCCTGCAAATACGCAGACCCTAGCTTAAAATAAGCCGCGTAATTCTACTTGGATTCGTAATAATTGCAACCAAGCCAGCTATTTTTTGCGCAGGGATTGGCATGAAAAAGGCTCACCAGGGTGCAATGCTGTTCAGATAAGCACTTTTTTGACTGATTATTCATAAATTGGATTTGAGTTGAGGGGGCAAGGCTGTGTCCAGTCGATCTTCCTCCAGCCTTTATCCAGCGGGGCTTGCAATAGGAAGAGGGAGGCATCATGCCTCCCTCGCTTTTTTGTCCTGATACTACGTGGACTGGAACTCAAATTCTCTTAAGTGAACAGCATTGTCACCAGGGTGAGCCTTTCTACCTGACCAGCAGGAAAATCAGAACGGACCGCGACCGCCACCACCGAATCCGGGGGGCAGCATGTTCTTCATCTGGCCCATCATCTTGCGCATGCCGCCCTTGCCGGACATTTTCTTCATCATGCGCTGCATCTCGGTGAACTGCTTGAGCAGCTTGTTCACATCCTGGACCTGCATGCCGGAGCCCGCAGCGATGCGGCGCTTGCGGGAGCCCTTGATGAGATCGGGATGGGCACGCTCTTTCGGCGTCATGGAGCTGATAATGGCCTCCATCCGCACGGTGAGCTTGTCATCCATCTGATCCTTGATGTTGTCCGGCAGGCCGGACATGCCAGGCAGCTTGTCGAGCATCCCCATCATGCCACCCATGTTGCGCATCTGGGCCAGCTGCTCACGGAAGTCTTCCAGATCGAAGCCCTTGCCACTCTTGACCTTGCTGGCCAGCTTGGCCGCCTTCTCTTTATCGACGTTGCGCTCCACCTCTTCGATGAGAGAGAGCACATCCCCCATACCGAGGATGCGGGAGGCGAGACGATCCGGGTGGAACGGCTCCAGCGCGTCGGTCTTCTCGCCCATACCGATGAACTTGACCGGTTTGCCGGTGATGTGGCGCACCGACAGTGCGGCACCACCGCGGGCATCACCGTCTGCCTTGGTAAGGATCACACCGGTGAGCGGCAGCGCCTCGTTGAAGGCCTTGGCGGTATTGGCAGCATCCTGGCCTGTCATGGCATCCACCACGAACAGGGTTTCGACCGGCTTGATGGTGGCGTGCAGATCCTGGATCTCCGCCATCATTTCGCCATCGACGTGCAGACGACCGGCAGTATCGACGATCACCACGTCATAGAACTTCTTGCGCGCCTGATCGATGGCGGCAGTGGCAATGGCGATCGGTTTCTGGCTGGCATCACTCGGGAAGAAGTCGACACCGATGTCGCCCGCAAGTGTCTCAAGCTGCTTGATCGCCGCCGGACGGTAGACGTCCGCACTGACCACCAGCACCTTCTTCTTGCTGCGCTCCTTGAGCAGTTTGGCCAGTTTGCCGACCGTAGTGGTCTTACCGGCCCCCTGAAGACCTGCCATCAGGATGATGGCCGGCGGCTGGGCAGCCAGGTTGAGCTGTTCGTTGGCCTCCCCCATCACGGTGACCAGTTCGCCATGGACGATCTTGATGAACGCCTGGCCCGGGCTCAGGGATTTGGCCACTTCCTGGCCCACGGCTCGTTCCTTGACGCGCGCCACGAAATCGCGCACCACCGGCAGGGCGACGTCCGCCTCGAGCAACGCCATGCGGACTTCGCGCAGGGTATCCTTGATGTTCTCTTCGGTCAGGCGGCCGCGGCCGCTGACATTGCGCAGGGTGCGCGAGAGTCGTTCAGTCAAATTTTCAAACATGACGCTTTCCGGTTCTTGGCGTGACACTGGGGGCATTATACCCCGGTCAGCACTCTAGGGACGATTACTCGCCGCTTGCCGCGGCGGCCTGCCATCGAACGGGCAGGTCAACAAATGGAGGGCAGTATACCTCAGTCAACGCCGGAGGACGATTATTCGCCGCACGGTGGCCATCAACGCCTACTTATATGTGGGCAGTTAGCCTCTGGCACAACTGGCGAGCATATCTTGTGCAAGGTATACTGCCCCTCTTATCCATAAAGCTTGTTTGACAACGACCTGGTTATGATCGTGATCTCTGTTCTGGCCCTGGCGTTTTACCTGCTGGCCATCATCGCCTCACTGCACCTGCTGCTCAGCGCCAAGCCCGTCGGGCAAGTATCGCTGTTCGCCTGTGTCGGCCTGGCCCTGACCGCCCATGGCATGGCGGTGGGCAGCGAAGTGCTGGTCACCCATTCCGGCCAGAATCTCAGCATGTTGAACGTGGCGTCCCTGGTCAGCCTTATCATCAGTTGCTTCATGACCTGCGTCACCCGACGCTTCAACGGCTGGATCCTGCTGCCCGTCGTCTACAGTTTTTCAGCCCTGCTGCTGGCGGCCAGCGCGCTCATTCCCGGGCGCTACATCACCCATCTGGAAGCGCACCCCCAGTTACTGCTGCACATAGGCCTCGCGCTGATGGCCTATTCGGTACTGATGATCGCCTGCTTGTTTGCCCTCCAGCTTGCCTGCCTGGACAGGCAACTGAAATCCAGAAAGATCAGCCACCTGCCAGCCATGCCACCCCTGATGACGGTGGAGAAGCGCCTGTTTCAGCTCATTTCCGCAGGTCTGCTGCTGCTGACCCTCTCCATCGCATCCGGCCTGTTCTTCCTGGAAGACATGTTTGCCCAGGGCAAATCCCACAAGGCCATCCTCTCTATCCTGGCCTGGTGCGTCTACGCTCTGCTGCTCTGGGGTCACCATACCCGTGGCTGGCGCGGCCGCAAGGTCATCATGCTGAGCCTCATCGGCAGCTTCATCCTGACACTGGCCTATTTTGGCAGCCGTTTCGTCAAGGAAGTGCTGCTTAGCTGACACACGAACATTCCCCAACCATCCTTACAGGAGCCCTTCTTGGACAGTATCTCAACGAGTACATTGCTGATTGTTCTCGTTATCTTGATCCTTTTGTCAGCCTTCTTCTCCAGTTCCGAAACCGGTCTAATGTCGCTCAACCGCTACAAGCTGCGGCATCTGGCCCAGACCAAGCACAAGGCTGCCCGCCGGGTCGAGAAGCTGCTGGCCAGGCCGGACCGCCTGCTTGGCCTCATTCTCATCGGCAACAATCTGGTCAACATCCTGGCCTCCGCCATCGCGACCATCGTCTGCATCCGGCTGTTCGGGGATCTCGGCGTCGCCATTGCCACCTTCGGGCTGACCCTGGTGGTGCTGGTATTCGGGGAAGTCACCCCCAAGACACTGGCGGCCATGTTCCCCGAGCGGATAGCCTACCCTGCCTCCTGGATCCTCAAGGGGCTGATGGTGCCGTTCACCCCCCTTGTCTGGCTCATCAACAGCATCACGAACCTGCTGCTGAAACTCTTGCGTCTAGAGCACAACAAGGATGACTCCCTCAATTCCGAAGAGCTGCGCACCATCGTCAACGAGGCGGGCAATCTCATTCCCAAGCACCACCAGGAGATGCTGATAAGCATCCTGGATCTCGACAAGATGACGGTGGAGAACATCATGGTCCCGCGCAGCGAGATCTCCGCCATCGACATCAATGACGACTGGAAGATCATACTGCGCCAGCTGGCCCACTGCGCCCACACCAAGATCCTGCTCTATCGCGACAATATCGATGACGTCGTCGGCTTCCTGCACTCACGGGATGCCCTGAGACTGGTCGCCCGGGATCAGTTCAGCAAGTCCAGCCTGCTGCGGGAAGTCGACCCCATCTATTTCATCCCCCAGGGGACCCCCCTCAACGTGCAGTTGGCCAAGTTCCAGCGCAACAAGGAGCGAATTGGCCTTATCGTCGACGAATATGGCGATATTCAGGGGCTGATCACCCTGGACGACATCCTGGAAGAGATTGTCGGTGACTTCACCACCTCCATGACACCGACCCCGAGTGACGAGATCCATCCCCAGCCGGACGGCTCCTTCCTGGTCGAAGGCTCCGCCAGCATCCGCGAGCTGAACAAGGAGATGGACTGGCACCTGCCCATGGACGGCCCACGGACCCTCAATGGCGCCATCCTGGAGTACCTTGAGGAGATCCCCCAACCCAACATCAGTGTCAGGCTGGCGGGCTACCCTATCGAGATTCTCGAAGTGGAGAACAACATGGTGAAGATGGCAAGGATCATGCCGCACCTGTACCGGGACGATTCAGAGTACGAGGATTGAAAAAAGGCTGCCGATGGCAGCCTTTTTGCTTCACTCGCTCTCGTCATCCGGCTCCAGCACCAGAGTGGGGATGAGCTCACCGAACACCTGCTGCAACTCGTCACGGTTTGCCAGCAAATCCTGCAGCGTATAACCATCCATCACCGCGAGGAAGGCGTTCATCGCCTCCTTCAAGGCACTCTTGAGCAGACAGACGGAGACGATATGGCACACCGGGGAGCTGCAGTCGATCCCGTCCAGATTGCCTTCCAATGCCCGGATCACTTGCCCGATATTGATCTCGTCGGGGGAGCGCGCCATGCGGATGCCACCATTCTTGCCGCGTTGTGACTGTAGATAGCCCAGTTTCACCAACTGGTTCACCACCTTCACCATGTGGTTGCGGGATACGTCGTACAAGGCGGATACCTTGGCCACGCTCGACAGTTCCCCCTCCGGCAGGGTAGCCAGATAGAGCAGGGCTCTCAATCCAAAATCGGTATAGCTCGTTAGTCTCATAGTGCCTGTAGCGCCTAGCGCGAAGAATTGATGATTGATCCAGATCAATTAAACATTTAGGATGCAACTTAATAAGTGACATTCCAGATGTTCAATTAGAAAGGACCTCCTATGTTAGACCAAGCCACCATCGCCGTCATCAAGAGCACCATTCCTTTGCTCGAATCGGCGGGCCCTGACCTCACACGGCACTTTTATCAGCGCATGTTCAGCCACAATCCCGAGTTGAAGGATCTCTTCAACCTGGCTCACCAGCGTAGCGGGGGACAGCCCTTGGCACTGTTCAGTGCGGTGGCGGCCTATGCTAGGAACATTGACAATCTGGGGGCCCTGGCCGGAGCCGTTGAACGCATCGCCCACAAACACACGGGTTTCCTGATCCAGCCGGAACAATATCACATTGTGGGTAGTCATCTCTTGGCCACGCTCAAAGAAATGGGTGGCAACGCTGTCACGGAGGAGGTCCTTACCGCCTGGGGCAAGGCGTACGGTGTGCTGGCCGACATCTTTATCGGCCGGGAGAGCGAGCTCTATCGGGAGAAGGCAAGCCAGGACGGTGGTTGGCAGGGAACCCGCCCTTTCATCATCAAGGAGAAGCGTCAGGAGAGTGAACTCATCACCTCTTTCGTCCTGGCACCCCTCGATGGCAACCCCGTGTTGCGTTTCAAACCGGGGCAATATCTCAGTATCAAGCTGGTTCATCCCGCCCTCGAGCATCAGGAGATCCGCCAGTACTCCCTCTCGGACGCCCCCAATGGCCGCGACTACCGCATCAGCGTCAAGCGCGAACCCAGGGGTCAGGCCTCCAACCTGTTGCATGATCATCTTCACATCGGTGACACGGTCGACATCATGCCGCCGGCCGGCGACTTCTTCCTGCAAGAGGTGACAGACACGCCCGTGGTGCTGATCTCCGCCGGGGTCGGCCTCACCCCCATGCTGAGCATGCTCAACCACTTGCTGGCCGAGGGCCCGGATATGGATATTCGCTGGCTTCACGCCTGCGAACACGGCGCCCACCACGCGTTCAGGGACGAGATCCGGGCAAAGAGCAGGCAACACGGGAAACTGGAGAGCCGGATCTGGTATCGGGAGCCGGGGGAGCAGGATGTCAAAGGAGAGGATTACGACTTCAGCGGCACTCTGGCACTGGAGCAGGTCACCGACCTCATTCCGGCCGACGCCCACTACTATTTCTGCGGCCCTGTCCCGTTCATGAAGGCAGTCAAAGCTCAGCTGGAGAATGTGGGCGTGCCTGCCGAGCGGATGCACTACGAGGTCTTCGGCCCCCATCAGGGCCTCTGATCCCTCCCCTGACCGGGAAAATGCACAAGGCCCACAAGCACAGCTTCGTGGGCCTTGTAATATCAAAGCGGGCTACCAGAACTCAGTGCATCGCCTTGGCACGGGCGATGGCATTGGCGGGCATCCGGTTGCCGAGCCGGCTGAGCAGGCTCGCCGCCTTCTGGTGCATGGCCTTGTCACCGATGACGGCGCCGTGCAGCCAGTGATACGCCTCCTCGTAATCCAGCGGACTCCCCATGCCCTGCAGCAACATCTCCACCCACTCCATCTGTGCCCGTAAGAAGCCGAGGCTCGCGGCTTCCCGCATCAGGGTCTCGGCCCGCACCAGATCCTTCTGAACCAGGATCCCCTTCCAGTAATAGCGGCCAAGCTGTTCCAGCGCCGGCGCCAGCCCCTGGTTGGCGGCCTCCCACATGTACTGCACCCCGATCTGGGCGTCCGGCTTGGTGCAAACCCCCCACGCCAGCATGTCTCCCCAGAGGAACTGATAGGCAGGGATCTTCATCACCGAGGCCCTCGCCTCGATATCCTGGGTGAGCTGGCACCTGTCCTGCTTCACCCGGGCCAGATGGCGCCCCTGCTCTATCCAGTTGAGCAGTTCGTCCTGGCGATAGAGCGGCACGGCCTGCAACTCTCCCGCAGCAGCGGATGCCTGCGTCGTCGCCCTGGGCAGCGGCGCAGCTGCCGGTGCGGACGGCACAGGTGCGGATGCGGATGGCGCCTGGGCTGGAACTGCTGACACAGGGAGGGATGGCGTGGCGACAGAAGAGGCTGGCGTCAGGGCTGGCTGGGCCGATGATGAGGCCGGTGACAAGGATGCAGACGCCGCGGATGGCGGCGCGGCTGCAGCCGCCACCGCCTGGGTGGGCGCGGCGGCCGAGGTGGACTCCGCCCCCTGCAAGGGTAAGCTGCACACACCGATAATGGCGATGAGGGTTCTTGGTTTTATCATAGGGATCTCCTGCTGCCTTCTGTTATCGGCAGCCAGGGCCATCTCCTTAGCCCGCTACACCCAACCCCGAAAATGACAAAGGGGAGCCTGGGCTCCCCTTGCGGTCGACGTAGAGACTTACTTGACGAAGTCGACGCCCAGCTGGATGTCAGCCTTCAGGGTGGCCAGCATGCTGTCCATCGCTTCCTGCTCGAAGGCGCTCAGCTTGCCGTAGTCCAGCACGGTTTCGACGCCGTTCTTGCCGAGCAGCACCGGCTGCGCGAAGAAGGTGGCGTGCTCACCGTTGCCTTCCACATAGGCACACTCGATGACGTTGGCTTCCCCTTGCAGACCCTTGATGAGCGACAGACCGAAACGGCAGGCTGCCTGACCCATGGAGAGAGTGGCGGAACCGCCACCGGCCTTGGCTTCCACCACCTCGGTACCGGCATTCTGAATGCGCTTGGTCATGGCAGCCACTTCCTCAGCGGTGAAGCTGGCGCCTTCAACCTGGGAGAGCAGCGGCAGAATGGTCACGCCACTGTGACCGCCGATGACGTTGACACGTACCTTGTCAACGTTCAGGCCCTTGGCTTCGGCCACGAAGGTCTCGCCACGGATCACATCCAGGGTGGTCACGCCGAACAGGCGACGCTTGTCATAGACACCGGCTTTCTTTAGCACTTCGGCGGCGATGGCGACCGTGGTGTTGACCGGGTTGGTGATGATGCCGATCAGTGCTTTCGGGCAGGAAGCAGCACACTTTTCCACCAGGTTCTTGACGATCCCGGCGTTGATGTTGAACAGGTCGGAACGGTCCATGCCGGGCTTGCGCGCCACGCCGGCAGAGATCAGCACGACATCGGCGCCGACCAGAGCCGGGCTCGGATCTTCACCGCAGAAACCTTTTACTTTCACGTCAGTCGGGATGTGGCTCAGGTCCGCCGCCACGCCCGGAGTGACCGGGGCAATGTCATACAGGCTCAGTTCGGAACCGGCAGGCAGGCGGTTTTTCAACAGCAGAGCGAGGGCTTGGCCGATGCCACCGGCGGCACCCAGAACGGCAACTTTCATGATCAACTCCATGTCTAAGCGTAGGTTTAAGGTTGTTTCTAGTTGGGTTAATGCTGATTCTTATTGTGCGCCTCACCTTAAAGGATCCCCTCCTAAAAAACAATCTGATAACAGTTGTAATCACGGGTTCTGTGAGCCAGGGAACAAGCGGCGATGAAAGCGGAGAGGAATATGCGATAAATGGGAGGAAAGACACAGATTTCCTGTGCTCCCCTCACCATTAAGAGGTAAATGTGACTGCTTCAGGACTGGAAAGCCAGTGCCCGACGCTCACACCAGCGGAAACCAATTGTTAACAATCCATTCATGGTCAGATAGAGCGCTCCGGCCACGGTGAACACCGCCAGGGTGTCATAGGTCTGGGCGTTGAGACGCTGGGCCAGCCCCATGATGTCCATGATGGTGATGGTACTGGCGAGCGAACTCCCCTTGAGCACCAGGATCACCTCGTTGGAATAGGCGGGGACCAGCCGACGGGCGGCATGGCGGGCCTTCATCCACAGGGTCTGTCCGGCGGAGAAGCCGAGCGCACGGCAGGCCTCCACTTCACCGGCGGGGATGGCGTCGAGCGCCCCCTTAAACAGCCGGGTGGAGTAGGCTGCGGTATTGAAACCGAGCGCCAGCACGGCGCAGAACCAGGGTTGCTTGAGCAGCGGCCAGAGCGGCCCCGCCTTGAGCCATTCAAACTGACCAGGCCCGTAGTAGATGAGGAAGATCTGGATGAGCAACGGCGTACCGGTAAAGACCAGTACCCAGAGCTGCACCAGCTGGGTCGCCACCGGAATGCGACGCTCCAGCACCCAGGTCATGCCGGCCGCCATCAGCACGCCCAGGAGCAAGCTGAATGCGGTGAGCTGCAAGGTGATCGCCAGCCCTCCCAGCAGGGTCATCAGGTAATCCTGCATGGTCAGCCTCCGTAACGGCGGGTATAGCGGGACGCCTGCTTCAAGCCGAATTCACTCACCAGACTGATGGCCAGATAGATGAGGGCGGCAGCGGCGTACCAGGTGAAGGGTTGATAGGTGCTGGCCGACGCCATCTGTGCCTGACGCATCATCTCGTTTACCCCGATGAGGGAGACCAGAGCGGTGTCTTTGAGCAGCACCAGCCACTGGTTGCCGAGCCCGGGCAGGGCGTGACGCCAGGCCTGGGGCAGCACGATGCGAAAGAAGGTGTGCCCCTTGCCCAGGCCGAGCGCCTGCGCCGCCAGCCGCTGCCCCGTGGGCACCGCATTGAGGGCGGCACGCAGGGTCTGGGTGGCGTAGCTCGCAAACAGCAGGGAGAGCGCCAGCACACCGCAGGCGAACGGGCTGAACTCCACATACTCCCCGGTGATGAGGAACAGCACCTGGGTCGAGCCGAAGTAGATGAAGAGCACCACCAGCAACTCGGGCAGACCACGGATCAAGGTGGTCAGGGTGGCCACGGGCCACACCAACGCACGCTGCTTGCTCAACTCAGCCGCACTGAATGCCAGTGCCAGCACCATGCCACCGACCAGGGATGCCAGGGCCAGCCCGAGGGTCATCCAGGCTGCATCCAACAACAGGCTCAACATGGCTTACTGCGCGAAGTACTTGTCATAGATCTTCTGATAGGTGCCGTTGGCCTTGATCTCGGCCAGCCCCTTGTTCAGCTGGGTCAGCAGTTCCTGGTTGCCCTTGGCCACCGCGATGCCAAAACCGGTACCGAAGTACTTGGCGTCGGTCACCGGGGTACCGACCACGGCGTATTCCTTGTGCTGCTTGAGCCAGTCGGCGGCCACCGCCGTATCGGCAAACACGCCGTCAGTGCGGCCATTCATCATGTCGAGGAAGGCGCTCTGGTAGCTGGCGTAGGGCACGGTCAGCAGACCCTTGCTCACCCAGTTGTCCACCAGATAGGACTGGTGAGAAGTGCCGTTCTGCACGCCAACTGTCTTGTCCACCAGATCGTCCGGCCCCTTGAAGGTCTCTTTCTTGGCGACGAACACCGCGGAGTTCTCGTAATAGATGTCGGAGAAGTCGACCTGGGCAGCCCGCTCCGGGGTCACGTCCATGGCGGCGATGACGGCGTCATAGCGACGGAACTTGAGGCTGGGGATCAGGCTGTCGAAGGCCTGGTTGTGGAAGCTGCACTCCAGCTTGGCCTGCTCGCAGACCGCGCGGGCCAGATCGATGTCAAACCCCTGGAACTCGTTCTTGTCATCCAGGTATTCGAACGGCGCATAGGTTGCCTCGGTGGCGAACTTGATCTCTTTGGCCAGCACAGAAGTGCTCAGCAGACCCATGGCGGCGATCAGCAACAGACTCTTTTTCATGACAGCTTCCTTATCGACTCAATATCAATGCATCAAGAATTCGGCAAACCGGCTGGTTTGCGGGGACTGGAAGATGGCGGCGGTGCCGGATTCGATGATCCGCCCCTTCTCCAGATAGATCACCTGACTGGCCACCTTGCGGGCGAACTCCACTTCGTGGGTCACCACTACCTGGGTGATGCCGGTCTGGCTCAGGGTGCGGATGATCTCCGCCACCTCTTTGGTAATTTCGGGATCCAGGGCAGCCGTCGGTTCGTCAAACAGCAGCACCTGGGGATCCATCATCAGGGTCCGGGCAATGGCGACCCGCTGCTGCTGGCCACCGGAAAGCCGTGCGGGCCAGGCGTCCCGTTTGTCGGCCAGTTGCAGCTGGGCCAGCAGATAGGCCCCTTTCTCGATGGCCGCCTCGCGGCTCATGCCGAGCACCTTGACGGGCGCTTCAATCAGATTCTCCATCACGGTGAGGTGCGGCCACAGATTGTACTGCTGGAACACCATGCCCACCTTGCGGCGCAGCGCCTGTGCCTGACGGTTGAATTCGGCAGTAGAGAGGCTGGACGGGAAAGAAAATTCACTGTCTGCGATGCGCAACACACCGGCATCCGGCGTGTCCAGCAAGTTCATCATGCGCAGCAGAGAGCTCTTGCCTGCCCCGCTCGGGCCCAGCAATACCAAGGTCTCGCCGGGAGCAGTCCGAAAGCTCACCTGCTGCAGTACCGGCACCTTGTGCCAGGATTTTTCGATGCCGATTAATTCGATACCCATACAGCCCAATTGAATAAGTTTTCAAAATTTCGTCCTGATTCTAGCGCCAGCATAAGTTGATGCAAGCTATATTTGAATCAATATGCAGAACAAGCGCCGCTTCCTTGCCAAAACAGGCATATGAATGCAAAATAGCAGCGCTGTTCGTATCTACCGCCTGAGCGTGACAGGCGGTCACTCCCCTCATTCGTGAGTCCAAGATGAAACATAACGACAAGCAAGAAAAACTGGCCAAGGCCTTTAAAGCCTTGCTGAAAGAGGAGCGTTTCGGCTCCCAGGCAGAGATAGTGACTGCCCTGCAAGAGATGGGCTTCGAGAACATCAACCAATCCAAGGTCTCGCGCATGCTGAGCCGCTTCGGCGCCGTTCGCACCCGCAATGCCAAGATGGAGATGGTCTACTGTCTGCCGGTGGAACTGGGCGTGCCCACCACCTCCAGCCCCCTCAAGAACCTGGTGCTGGATGTCGACCACAACGGCGCTCTGGTGGTGATCCACACCAGCCCCGGCGCAGCTCAGCTGATCGCCCGCCTGCTTGACTCCCTCGGCAAGGCCGAAGGGATCCTCGGCACCATCGCCGGTGATGACACCATCTTCATCACCCCGACCAGCGATACCGACATCGAGGAGCTCTACCTCTCCGCCCTCGAGCTGTTCGAGCAGACGCCCTGATCCGGTCGCCTTGGGCGATCCGCACAAAAATCCCGGCCTTGGCCGGGATTTTTTGTTTTGAGCGGTCGGCAGGCCGGGTTTATTTGCCCTCGGCCACCAGAAAATCGACGGAAGGGGCGAAGAAGGCCGCGCCGGTCACCGCCCGGGTGAAGCGCAGCAGGTGATCGAAGTGGCTGCCTTCCCCTTTGTACATGCTGGCCAGCATGGCGTTGAAGTGCAGCGGCGTGCGGCAGCAGGAGATGAAGTAGAGCCCCTGCTCGCTCATGGTGCCCCAGGGCATGCTCTGGCGCAGAATCTCCATGGACTCCCCCTTCGGGGTCTTGAGGTTGACCCGCTTGATGTGGGAAGTGAGCGGCTTGTCGGCGGACTCGTATTCGATGTTGTCGACCTTGGTGCGGCCTATGATGTCTTCCTGCTCCTTCAGGGCCAGCGTCTCCCAGTCGCTCATGGCGTGGACCCAACGCTGCACGTGGATGTAGGAGCCACCTGCGAACTCGCCGCCGTCCAGCAACGCCACCTCGGCGCGGTGCTCATCCTGCGGGTTCTCGGTGCCGTCGACGAAACCGGTCAGATCCCGGCAATCCTGGTTGCGAAAACCGCGGACTTCCTCGGCCAATTCAACAAGCCCGGCCAGCAGGGCCATGACGCGATGACCGGCATGATGCAGCACGTCCACCCGATCAGCACGCAACTGAACGAAGAGATCAAACGGGGTATTGGGGGCCTCCTGACCGTTGGCGGATTGCGCCATGAAACCGCGGAACTGGGGCGGCCGGGCGGCAGGATAGAGATCATCCCAGGCGTCGGCCCCGACGGCGACCAGACCGCTGAAGGCCGCATCGGGGAAGTCGGCACTCACCGCCTCCCAGAGTGCTGGCAGGCTCGCCAGGCGGGAGGTCAGGGCAGCGGCGTCACCGGTGCGATTGAACATCAGATAGAGGGCGTGCAGATTCGGCTCTGCGCAGATCCCGGCTTGGGCTTTCATGTCTCTCTCCAAGTGCGTTGGCTATGGGCGTGGCGCGATTATAAACCAGCGCGCTTCCAGTTCATTGATTTCACGACAATACCACGCACTCAGGGCAAGGGGTCAAACAACACCAGGGCATGAGGAGCCACGGTCACCCGCGCGCGCTCCCCTTCCAGGGGCTCACCGATGCTGGCTTCCAGTTGCTGGCCGCCACACTCCACCAGTACCCGGCAGTGATGGCCCAGGAACTGTTGCTCACGCACCCGGAGCTCACCGTCATCCGCCGCCGTCAGCGCCAACTGCTGGGGTCTGAGCATGAGCTGCAACCGCTCCCCCACCGCGCGGCCATGGGGCTCCTGACCGCAGATGGTTCCAAGGAGGGTCTGCACGCAGTGGCTGTCCACCACCTCGGCCGCCAGATAATTGACCCCGCCGAGAAACTCCGCCACGAAGCGGTTCCCGGGGCGGCGATAGAGCTGCTCCGGCTCCCCCACCTGCTCGATGCGACCGGCACGAAACAGGGCCAGCCGGTCGGCGAAGGCGAAGGCCTCTTCCTTGCTGTGGCTGACGAAGATGGCACCAATGCCCTGCTGTTTGAGCAGGGCGCGGATCTCGAGGATCAGCTTCATCCGCACCTGGGTGTCGATGTTGGAGAAGGGCTCGTCCAGCAGCATCAGGCGCGGCTTGCACACCAGGGCGCGGGCGATGGCCACCCGCTGCTGCTGGCCGCCGGAGAGCTGGTGGGGATAGCGCTCCCCCAACCCCTGCAGGTTGACCAGCGCCAGCGCCTCTTCCACCTGCTGCTGGCGGCTGCCGCGATCCTGCCCGGTCAGGCCGAAGCCGACGTTCTCGGCCACCGTCAGGTGAGGAAAGAGAGCGTAATCCTGGAAGATCATGCCGATATGGCGGGCCTCCGGCGGCACACTCACTCCGGGGGCATCGAGCAGGGTCTCTCCCAGCCGGATCTCCCCCTGGGCCAGGGGCAGCAGACCGGCCACCGCCTTGAGCAGCGTGGTCTTGCCACAGCCGCTGGCCCCCAGCAGACAGACGATCTCGTTGTCGGCCACCTGCAGGGAGAGCTGCTCCAGCACGGGGCGGCCATTGTAGTGACAGCTGACCTTCTCGATATTCAGGCAGGACAAGGTTCTTTTCCTCTCGCGTAGTGATGCCGGACGGGGCCGCTCAATGGCCTGGACCATCCAGGGTACGGTTGATCCACAGCAGGGGAATCAGCCCCACCAGCACGATGACGATGGCACCGAGCGCCCCCCGCTCCAGCATCTCGTCCGAGACGAACTGATAGACGTGGGTCGCCAGGGTTTCGAAGTTGAACGGCCGCAGCAGCAGGGCGGCGGGCAGCTCCTTCATGGATTCGATGAACACCAGCATGGCGCCGGCAAAGAGGCCGCGCCGTACCAGCGGCAGGTGAATGCGACGCAGCATGCCGCCCGCCCCCTGCCCCAGAGAGCGGGCAGCCATGTCGAGGCTGGGGGAGATCTTGCTCATGCTGCTCTCCACCGACCCGATGGCGATGGCCACGAAGCGCACCAGATAGCCGAACACGATGGCGGTGAGGGTGCCGGTCAGGAGCAGACCGGGGCCCGGCATCCCGAGCCACTCGGCCAGATCGTTGATGCCAAAATCCAGGGCCGTGAGCGGCACCAGCACGCCGATGGCCAGCACGGTCCCCGGCATGGCATAGCCCATGGCGGCGAGGCGCAGGGGCAGCAGGCTGCGAGTCCCCCCATCGAGGCGACGGAAGAAGCCGAGCAGCAGGGCAATGGCCATGGCCAGCAGGGCGGTCAGGACCGAGATGGCGAGGCTGTTGCCCGCAAAGCGTACGAATTCGGGCGTCCACGACAGCGCGAAGTAACGCACCCCGTAATCGAGCAGGATGACGAACGGCAGGGCGAACCCCGCCAGCACCAGGCCCCAGCACCAGAGCCCGGCCAGCACGCCCCTCAGGCCCCCGAGGGGGTAACGCAGGGGCTGCTCGAAGCCCATGGACTTCTGGAACACCTGCTGGCGCTGGCGGGAGCGGCGCTCCAGCGCGATGAGCAGCACCACCGCCAGCAGCATCAGACAGGAAAGCTTGGCGGCGGTCGCCAGGCTGCCGTAGCCGAGCCAGGTGTCGTAGATGGCGGTGGTCAGGGTGTTGATGGCAAAGAAGTGGACGGTGGCAAAGTCCGCCAGAGTTTCCATCGCGACCAGAGATGCCCCCACCATGATGGCCGGGCGGGCCAGGGGGAGGCTCAGGCGGCGAAAGCTCTGCCAGGGGGTGCAGCCGAGCAGACGGCTGGAGTGAATGAGGCTGACCGACTGCTCCAGGAAGGAGGCCCGTGCCAGCAGATAGACATAGGGGAAGAGCACCAACGCCAGCACCCAGGCGGCGCCCCCGAGGGAGCGAATGGCCGGGAACCAGTAGTCGGCCGGTCCCTGCCAGCCAAACAGGGCACGCAGCCCCGACTGCAGCGGGCCCGAGTAGTCGAGCAGGTCGGTATAGACGTAGGCAACGATATAGGAGGGCATCGCCATGGGCAGCATCAGCGCCCATTGCAGGGCGCGGCGCCCCGGCACCTCGCACATGGCCACCAGCCAGGCGGTGGGCACTCCGAACAGCAGGCTGAGGCAGACCACCCCCAGCACCAGACCGGACGTGTTTCGCAGATAGTCGGGCAGTACGGTATCGGCGAGGTGGGCAAACAGTTCCCCATCAGCCGAGAAGGCGGAGAAGACCAGGGCGAGTACCGGCAAACCCAGCAGCAGGGCGGTGGCCCAGCTGCCGGCAATCCATCCAAAATGTTTCATGAGTCCACAGAAGTTGATGGGGCCGTTGGCCCCATCTGATTACAAGTCGAATTTCACTTCATCCAGCAGTTGCAAGGCGTCCTTGCGGTGCTTGGCATAATCGCTGACCGGCATGGGGTCAGACTTGAACGTGCCCCAGGACTTGACCATGGCAGAAGGCTCGACCCCCGCCTTGACCGGGTACTCGGCATTCACATCAGCATACATGTGCTGGGCGGTATCCCCGGAGAGGAACTCCATCAGCTTCTGTGCTGCTTCCTTGTTCTTGGCATACTTGGTCATGGCCACGCCGCTCACGTTGACGTGGGCACCGCGATCACCCTGGTTCGGGAAGTTGATTTCCACCGCGTCGGCCCAGGACTTCTGCGCCGGGTCCTTCAACATGGCACCCAGGTAGTAGCTGTTGCCCAGGGAGACATCACAGATGCCGTCCTTGATCGCCTTGACCTGATCACGGTCGTTGCCCTGGGGCTTGCGCGCCAGGTTGGCCTTGACCCCTTCCAGCCAGGTCTTGGTATCCGCCATGCCGTGATGGGCAATCATGGACGAAACCAGCGCCACATTGTACTCGTGCTTGCCACTACGGGTACAAATTTTTCCTTTGAATTCAGGCTTGACCAGATCTTCGTAGCGGATGGTGTCGAGCTTGCCAAGACGCTCCTTGCTGGAGTAGATGGCACGCACCCGGGTGGTCAGGGCGAACCAGCGGTTGTCCGGATCGCGATAGATGGAGGGGATGTTCTCCTGCAGCGTCTTGCTGTCCACCGGCTGCACCAGGTCCTTGTCCACCAGCTCGGTCAGACGGCTGATGTCCACGGTCAGCATCAGATCGGCCGGAGAGAGCTTGCCTTCCCGTTCCAGACGCTCGTTCAGCCCCTCTTTGGCAAACACCACATTGACCTTGATCCCGGTCTCCTTCTCGAACTGCTGGATGATGGGCTTGATCAGCTCATCCTGACGGTTCGAATAGACGTTTACCTCCTGGGCGGCGAACGCCGACTGGGCGACAAGCGTGGAGAAAGCCAGTGCCAACATCTTCATTTTCATCATCCGTTCCTTGTCTGCGTAAAGAGTGATAACCATTTTCGTTTGCATTCTGCATGAATCGGGAGGAGAGGATCAAGGCGGTTTGCTGGGTTGGAACGATCTATTTAATCAGCGGCCAAACAAAAAGACCGGATGGAATCCCATCCGGTCTTTCGACGACCACCCATTCACACTGTCGGCAGAACCTGCCCGGACCTTTGCCCGACCCGGCCGGGCAAAGGAGCGTACTCAGAGCGCCTCGTCGTCGCTCTCACCAGTACGAATACGCACCGCTTGCAGCAGGTCATAGACGAAAATCTTGCCGTCACCGATCTTGCCGGTATAGGCCGCCTTGCAGATGGCCTCGATCACCCCTTCGACGTTCTCGTCTGCGGTGGCGATCTCCAGCTTCACCTTCGGCAGAAAGTCGACCTGGTACTCGGCCCCCCGGTATAATTCGGTGTGCCCCTTCTGGCGACCAAAACCCTTCACTTCGGAGACGGTCAGGCCTTCCACCCCCAGGTTGGCGATGGCCTCGCGCACGTCGTCCAACTTGAAAGGTTTGATAATCGCAGTAATCAGCTTCATATGGTTGCTCCCAATCCATGGTATGTCACGAATGGGTCATCAATTCTTGTGCCAAGTATTTTTATCGTTTATTTTCATATAGATAGACATGACACTCTGAGCCAGAAAGGCTCAGGATCACCAAGGAAGCGCATCTCGCCCCATAATGAGGCACCAAGCTGCACCAGACTCCCTTGATGCACCAAATGAGAGCATCACCCCATGTTAGTCATCTCCAACAGCGTGATCATCCCCTGGCATGAACTGCAATTCCAGACCATGCGGGCCCAGGGCAATGGCGGCCAGCACGTCAACAAGACCGACTCCGCCGTCTGGCTGCGCTTCGATTATCGCGACTCCCCCAGCCTGCCGCCGCTCTACAAGGAGGGACTGGAGCGGCTCAGCGACAGCCGGGTTCACGACGGCTTCATCCAGATCAGGGTCGAGACCCATCGCAGCCAGGACATGAATCGCAAGGAGGCCATGAGCCGCCTGACCGAGCTGCTGAAAAAAGCCGCGTGGCGCCCCAAGGCCCGCCACGCCACCAAGCCGACCCGCAGCTCCCAACGCAAGCGGGTCGATGCCAAGAAACGCAAGGGAGAGATCAAATCCACCCGCGGCAAGCCCGTGCTGGAGTGACCTGCCACAACCCCGAGGACAAGAGAATGCAGTACAGCTTTTGTGAATGTGCCAAGGGGCCCCTGCTCATCGCCATCGATGGGGCCGGGCTGCGCCACGTGGAATTCATGCAAGGGGAGCGCCCCGTCCTGCCGCAACCGGAGTGGCAGCGGGATGATGTCGCCCTGGCCCCCTTTGTCGAGCAGTTTGCCGCCTACTTTGCCGGCCGCCTGCGGCGCTTCGATCTCCCCCTGGCCGCCACGGGCACACCATTCCAGCAGGCCGTGTGGCGGGCGTTGTGCGACATTCCCTACGGCGAGACCGTCAGCTACCTCCAGATTGCAGAGGCCATCGGCAACCCCAGGGCCGTGCGGGCGGTAGGCGCCGCCAACGGCCGCAATCCCCTCAGCATCATAGTGCCCTGCCACAGGGTCATAGGGCGCAGCGGTGAACTGACCGGCTACGGGGGAGGCATCCCCATCAAGCGCTGGTTGCTGGCACTGGAGCAGGAGACCGCAGACCACTTCGCGCTGACCCCATGAAAGGGTGCTCCTCCTGTCAAATGCGGGTTGCGGGTGCAGGCACCACAGACCGCAGGCCACTCGCGCGGATCCTCTGACGAGCGGCATCTTCATCACATACGAGTTGCTGGGCCCAACAGCAGACCGCAGGCGGCGTTGCACTGCCCATGACGGACAGCATCTCCATCACATGCTGGTTGCTTGCCATCTGGCAGTATGGTTGCGTGATGTGTTGAGCCTGCACCGGGATAATCTGCCGCCGGATCCGCCCCATGGCAGGAGCATGCCCACCGCCCCGATTCATCTTTCCTTTGAGCTGCACAACAAAATAAATCACTAATTATTTATTTTATTTCAGCATAAATCATTTAAAAATCACATTTATGCAGCATTTTGAAAATGAACACAGTATGAAGAATCGCCTCAGAAGCGCTTCAGAGAGCATCAGGCATCATGGCTTCACACTTGGATGGGACGGCTCATCCCTCATTCAGGTGGCACCCATGTGACGCTTCCAATCTGTCTTTTCCCCGCGCCTCCCCAGAGGCGCTTTTTTTTGCCTGCAACCGGGTGCAAAAAAGCCCGCCGAAGCGGGCAATGACCGGAAGGTGCTGACTTCCAGGGTCTATCAGAGGGCGAGGAACAAGCCTGCCAGGGAGGCGCTCATCAGGTTTGCCAGCACCCCCGCCAGGATGGCGCGCATGCCGTAGCGGGCGATGAAGGACTTGCGCTCCGGCACCATGGCCCCCAGGCCGCCGATGAGGATCGCCATGGAAGAGATATTGGCGAAACCGCACAGGGCGAAGGTGACGATGGCCTTGCTCGACTCGTTCAACGTCTGATCCTGCACCAGGGCGATGAAGGCGACGAACTCGTTGATGACGATCTTGGTGCCGATCAGGGCACCGGCCGCCTGGGCCTGATCCCAGGGGACGCCGATGAGCCAGGAGACGGGGGCAAACAGCCAGCCCAGGATGATCTGGAAGCTCAGCTCCAGCCCCACCAGGTCGCCGGCCCAGCCAAGCAGGCCGTTGAGCAGGGCGATCACGCCGACGAAGGCCAGCAGGGTCGCCCCCACGGCGACGGCGATGTTGAGACCCGCCATGGCACCATCGGCGGCCGCTTCAATGACGTTGGTGGCGCGGGGGATCTCCACGTCTTCGTGGTGATCTTCCTCTTGCGCGGCAGGCGGCACCAGGATCTTGGCCATGGCAAGCCCGGCAGGGGCGGACATGAAGGCCGCCGCAATCAGGTATTTCAGCTCGACCCCGATGCTGGCGTAGCCCACCAGGGTGCCGCCAGCTACCGAGGCCAGTCCGCAGCTCATCACCGCAAAGAACTGGGAATCGGACATCCTGGAGAGATAGGGTTTGACCACCAGCGGCGCTTCCACCATGCCGACAAAGATGTTGGCGGTGGCAGAGAGGCTCTCGGCGCGGCCGGTGCCCAGCAATTTCTGCAGGCCGCCGCCGAGCAGGGCGATCACTTTGGGCATCAGGCCGATGTGATAGAGGATGGCGATCAGCGCGGAGAAGAAGATGATCACCGGCAGCACGTTGAAGGCGAAGATGAAGCCCAGCTTGAACTTGGCCAGATCCCCGAACAGGAAGGCAATCCCCTCCTGGCCGTAGCCGATGACGCTGCTGACGCTCTCGCTGACACCGTTCAATACCTGCTGACCGGCGGGCAGCCAGAGCACCAGGGCGGCGAAGAGCACTTGCAGGCAGAGGGCAAAGCCCACTGTTCGCAACGGGATACGACGACGATTATCAGAGCAGAGTGCGGCCAGGGCCAGGATGCTCAGGATACCAAGCAGGGCAATCATGGGGATTCCATCCAGTGAGGCTGAAGATGGGCGCGGATTCTGCTCCCCTCCCCTCACCGCCGCAACCCCGCCGGGTTACAACCCTGTTAGCAAAAACGTTTGCACGATATCGGTTGCGCCAACTGACTGATTTGACACAACTTTGAAACCGCACTCACGCCAGTGTTCTTGTATGGAAACGATTATTCCTCGGTGCAGGACAATTTCCCCCCGAGCCAGGGTGCGAGTCGCTGCGCCCAGTAGGGCCCGGGTCCGAAGCTCTCCTTGAGGAAGTCGATGAAGAGGCGGATCTTGGGATCCAGATGCTCTCGCCTGGCATAGACGGCGTGCACCGCCATCTTCTGGTTCGGTTGCCACTGGGGCAGCAGAGGGATGAGCTGACCAGATTGCAGCTCCTTGTCCAGCAGGTAGTTGGCCACGTAGGCGATGCCGAGCCCGGCCAGGGCGGCGTCCCGCACCGCTTCAGCCAGATCCACCCGATAGTTGCCCGCCACCTGCACCGTCTGGCGCTCCTTGCCCTGGCGAAATGACCACTCGTGGTAGCGCCGCTCCCGGCTCTGGTAGGTGATGCAATTGTGATGGGCCAGATCCCTGGGGTGCAGTGGCGTGCCGTGACTCAGCAGATAATCCGGCGAGGCCACCAGCACGAAGCCGATGTCTGCCAGTCGCTGCCCTACCAGGGACTCGGGTTTGTCCTCGTAGGTGGTGATCCAGAGATCCAGCCCCTCATCCACCAGATTGGTGCGGTGATCGAACAGGGACACCTCCAGCTCCAGATCCGGATAACGTGCCTGAAACGCCTTGAGGCGCGGGATCACGTGCAACCGCCCGAAGGATTGACCAACCCCCAGATGGAGCACACCGCTCACCTTGCCACGGCGCTCCGCCACCATGGATTCCGCCTCCAGCGCCACCGCCACCAGAGCGCGGCAGTGGCGGGCATACTCCAGACCCAGTTCGGTGAGCCCGAAACGGCGGGTAGTGCGCTGTACCAGCTGGGCGCCGAGCGCGGTTTCCAGCAGGGCGAGCTGCTTGCTGATGTGGGATTTGGAGACCCCGAGGCGGCGCGCAGCCGCCGAGATGCCCTGTTCACGAACCAGGGCATCGAAGATCACCATTTGGGGAAGACGTTGCAGCACGGTGTCACCGGAGTGGATGGCGGGGCCGCATTATTCCAGAGCGGCCCGCCATGGGGTAGGGTCAGTGCCCCAGGGCATCGATGATCTGCTGTTTGAGAGGATCATCCGACGGATTCTGGTTGGCGCCATAGCTCGCAATCAGCTTGCCGTCCCGCCCGACCAGGTACTTGTGGAAGTTCCAGTTGGGCGCATCACCGTCGGCAGCCGCGGCCAGCCCCTTGAACAGCGGCACCGCATCCGAACCCCGCACCGCCACCCGGTTGAACATGGGGAAGGTCACCCCGTAGTCCCGGCGGCACACCTCGGCGGTTTTGTTCTCGTTGCCCGCCTCCTGCCAGAAATCGTTGGAGGGGAAGCCCAGCACCATCAGTCCCTTCTCCTTGTAGCCCTGATAGAGGGCTTCCAGATCCCGGAACTGACCGCTGTAACCGCAGTAGGAGGCGGTGTTGACCACCAGCACCACCTTGCCCTCGGTCAACTGGCAGAGGTTGTGGCGCTGGGTGCTGTTGAGCTCCCGCATCTCCACGTTGAAGTAATCGGGGCAGGCGGCAGAGACCGCCCCCGAACCGAGCATCAGCAGCAGGGTGAACCATTTCATCGACGTGACTCCCATTATTTTGTCCATCATACGCAAGACCCCGGAATCTGGTTCAGGGATCAGTGCAGGGGGATCCCGGTCAGCCAGCCGTGTCCCCAGAAGATAAGCAGAGCCGTGAGGGCCAGCCCCGCCCCCAGACTGATCCCCGTCCCCTGCCAGGTGGCGGCGGCACGGGGGTGACGGCCCCACTCCCGCATCGAAATCCAGACGATGCTGATGAGAGCCCAGAGACCGAGCCCGCCAAACAGCACCAGGGAACGCGCCTCGCTGTTCACCGCCAGATGGGCCCCCGACCAGAGCAGCACCCCGAGCAGCTGGGGGTGCACCAGCCAACGACGGAAATGGTTCGCCCCCTGCCCCGCACACAGCAGGACAAGGGCGATCGGCATGATCCCCATCACCAGGGTGGGCCCCCAGACAGGCAGAAAATAGAGGGGCATGGGGCTGGCACTGCGCCAGCCTGCGAGGATGCCGCCGATGGCGACGAACACCAGCAGCGAGAAGAGCCCCTTGTAGCGGTTCTCCCCCAGCCGCTCCCGCAGACGGGCGCGGTGCTGTGCCGCGAAACAGGGGTAAAGATGAGTCAGGGTGAACAACACCCCCCCCAGGGTCAGCAGGATCATGGCTCGCTCCTCGCATATTGCCCCCCGGAATGGGAAGCCCTCCCTCAGGCGGGCCTTGTTTCTCGTGGCTCCCTCACTGTCGGGAGATCACTATGCCGCAAAGCCCCTTGTCAGAATACAAAAACCATATGAAAGACAGCAGGATAATAAAAAAAGCCGACCCAAGGATCGGCAAGTGCGTCAGAGGTGCCACGCCGGGCCGCTCACTCTGCTGCACGGGGCAGGGTCAGGCCGATGCACCGCATCGGCCAGGAGAGAGGGTCATTTGCGCAGCAGGTAGAGAGCCGCCACGTTGCGGGCCGTGAGCTGCAGGTTGGTGGTGGCGGTGGCCAGCGCCTCCGGCAGGGACATGGCCCGATTGACCACGGCGAACACCGCATCCAGCCCGTGCTCGTGCACCACGCCGCAGTCATCGGTGAGGCATCCGGCGATGCCGATCACCGGCTTGCCGAACTGCTTGGCACAGCGAGCCACCCCGATGGGCGTCTTGCCGTGGATGGTCTGGCTGTCGATGCGGCCCTCGCCGGTGATGACCAGATCCGCATCGGCCACCGCCTCGGCCAGGTTCAGCGCCTCGATGACGATCCGGATGCCGGGTTTGAGCTCGGCGCCGAGCAGCCCCACCAGGGCTGCCCCCATGCCGCCTGCGGCCCCCGTTCCCGGGATCTCCTTCACCTGCTTGCCAAGCGCCTGCTCGATGCAGTCCGCGTAACGGGCCAGATTGGCATCCAGCTCGGCCACCATCTCGGGAGTTGCCCCCTTCTGCGGACCGAACACGGCGGACGCCCCTTTCGGGCCGCACAGCGGATTGTCCACGTCGCAGGCCACCTCGATGGTGAGTCCGGTCAGACGGGGGTCCAGCCCGCTCAGGTCGATGATGGCCAGCTCGGCCAGACCGGCACCGCCCGGCGCAATGGGGGAACCATCTGCTTTCAGGAGCTTGCCGCCGAGTGCCTGGATCATGCCGGCACCGCCGTCATTGGTGGCGCTGCCGCCGATGCCGAGGATGAGGTGGTTCACCCCCATCTCCAGCGCGGCCAGGATCAGCTCCCCGGTGCCGACACTGGAGGTGAACCGCGGATTGCGCAGCTCGGGCGCCACCAGATGAAGGCCGGAGGCCGCCGCCATCTCGATGACGGCGCGCTTGCCATCCCCCAGCAGGCCCACGAAGCCCTGCACCCTGTTGCCGAGGGGGGCGGTCACCTCGACCGGCAGGATGCGACCACCGGTGGCATCCACCAGAGACTGCACCGTCCCCTCGCCGCCATCGGCCATGGGCAGCTTGACGTAGGTGGCATCCGGCAGCACCTGCTTGAAACCGGCCTCGATGGCATCGGCCACCGCCATGGCGCTCAGGCTCTCCTTGAATGAATCGGGGGCGATCACAATTTTCATATCAGTTCCTTAGGCGAGGCCAAACACGCCAAACATCAGGGTGGAGACAACGGCGATGGTCAGACCGACCGCGGTTTCGTAGGGGATGAGCTTGAGCCGCTCGCCGACGCCCATGTGGACGCTGCCGCCGGTGGCATGGAAGAAGGAGCCGTGGGGCATGTGGTCAAACACGGTGGCGCCGGCGTGGATCATGGCGGCCCCTGCCAGGCTGCTGATCCCCAGTTCAATCAGAGTGGCGCTGAACACGTTGGAGGCCACCACGGTCCCGGCCGTGGTCGATGCGGTCGCCAGCGACATCAGGGCACCGGAGATGGGGGCCAGCAGATAGGAGGGCAGACCGGAAGCGGTCAGGCCACTGATGAGCACATCTTTCAGGCCGGAGTTGGCGATGATGCCCGCCAGGGTACCCGTCCCCAGCAGCATGATGGCCACCGGCGCCATGCGGGCGAGACCGGAGACGGCAAACTGGTTCACCTTGCTGAACTTGCCCATCATCAGGGCGCCGACCAGACCACCGAGGGGCAGTGCAATGAGCGGGTCCACCACGATGCCGGCGATGGGGCGCAGGGCCAGCAGCAGGATGGCCACCAGCGGCGCACTGATGGCGGCGGCAAAGCCCGGCAGCTTGCTGCCATTGAAGCTCACCACCTCGTCGGCGGCGACCTTGCTGCCCTTGTTGTTGAGGCGCTTGGCCAGCCAGTAGGCCATCACCAGCCCGAACAGGCCCGGGATGATGCCGGCCGCCATCACCGAGGTGAGCGGCAGGTGGAAGGCATCGGCTGCCGCGATGGCGTTGGGGTTGGGAGACATGACGTTGCCCGCCTTGCCGCCGCCGATCATCGCCAGCAAGATGGCCGCCTTGGAGAGGTCGGCACGGCGGGCGATGGCCAGCGCTATGGGGGCGACCGTGATGACGGCCACGTCCACGAAGACGCCGACCGCGGTCAGGATCAGGGTAGCCAGGGCCAGTGCCAGCAGGGCACGGGTTTCGCCGAGTTTCTTGACGATGGTCTCGGCGATGGTGGTGGCGGCGCCCGATTCGATGAGCACCCCGGCCAGCACACCCGCCGCCAGGATCCGCATCACCGCCGTGGTGATCCCCTGGGCGCCGCCGATCATCAGGGCGACGGTCTGGGTCAGGTCGGCGCCACCGATCAGGCCACCGGCCAGGGCACCGACAATCATGCCGTAAGCAGGCGGCACCTTCTTCAGGATGAGGAAGATGGCGATGGAAAGCGCGGCGAGCGCGCCGAGCGCGGAGACTGGGATCATGACGGGCACCTTGTTGTTGTAATGAGTGGCGCCATTATGGGGATCCCCGCCTGGAATGCTTTGGCCATAAAACCAAAAAAAGCATTTACCGGCCTTGTATTTTTGTTGGAAAAGACAAATCAGCTATCGAGACTGAGCCCGAGATAGAGCAGAAACTTGTCATCTAACTTGTTGAAATTCAAGCCAGTTATCTGTTCTATCCGGGTCAGTCGATAACGCAGGGTGTTGGGGTGAATGAACAGGGCTTCGGCACAGGGATGCAGATCACAATCCTGCAAGAAATATTGGCGCAGCGTCTTTTGCAGCGTTCCCTTTGTGTCCTCCTGCGCCAGCTTTTGCAGCGGAGCCCGCAACTGATCCGCCTGCCAGGAGTCCGCCAGGGTGCCGAGCAGCACTGAAAGCCGGTAATCCTCGAAGAAATAGACCTGCTTACGGGGAGACTGGCGCATGCCACGGCGCAAGGTGTCTCGCGCCGTCTGGTAGGAGAGCGCCAGCCCGGGGATGCCGGCGAAGTAATCACCCACCCCGATACGAACCTTGAAATGGGGAATACGGGAGAGCAGCTGCCGGATCCGGCTGCGCTCCTGCGCCGACTGCCAGACGCCGTCGCTGAGCTGGGCGGGTTTGAGCACCACTATCTCGTCCAGGCCGTTGATGGCCACCAGGTTGTCCCGCTCCGGGTTTTCCAGCAGGTGAACCAGCTCCCTCACCTGGGCGGGCTCGGCCTCCTCCAGCGCCAGCACGGCCACCACCCGGGGCTGGGCGAGATCCAGCTCGAGGAAGCGGGCCACCTGTTGCAATTGATCGGCCCGCCCTTCGCCGCGAATGAGCTGCAACACCAGCTCCTCCTTGTGGCGCTTGTCCCACTGCAACTGCTCGGTGAGCGCCGCCTGTTCCAGGATGAGCTCGGCGGTCATGCGCACCAGCTCGGCGTAAGCACGCACGATGTCCGGATCCCCAGAGATGCCGATGACACCGAGCAGCTCCCCCTGATAGGCGATGGGCAGGTTGATGCCGGGCCTCACCCCCTTGAGCTCCCGGGCGGTGGCCTCGCTTATCTCCACCACCCGGTTCTCGGTCAGGGCCAGCACGGCCCCCTCGTGGCGCTGGTGCAGCCGCTCCGGATTGCCGGACGCAATGATGAGTCCCCGTTCATCCATGACGTTGACCGAGAACGAGAGGATCTTCATCGCCCGGCTGACTATCTGATGCGCGAGCGCGTCGTTGAGCTGCATTGCCTCTCCATACCATTCGTTGACAGGGTCCCCGGCGTGCGCCATCACCGGGATCACCCGTTAAAGATCCCACATCATCAAGACAAGCGCGGGGGGGATCGCTAGAATAGGCCACTTTACGCTATCAGTGCCCCACCATGGATCAAGGATCCGGCATCATGCCGCTTTGCGCCGTGGTGGTTTCACCCTCCGATATGGACTCCGCTATGGATTATGAATTTCGCCGCGACCCGTTCGGTGGCTATCGCGCCCGGTTCTCCATGGGCCATGAAGCCATCGGCCAGTGGTTGATCGACGAGGTGGGCAAGGACGAGGAGAAGCTCGACGAGCTGTTCGCCATCATCGACCAGCTCTCCAGCCGGGCCCGCACCGAATACCGGCTGCTGGGGGGCGACTACTCCCTGCTGCTGACCCACGAGGAAGCCGAGGTGAAGGCCAATGTCCTCAATATCGAGCAGGACGAGGATCTCGACGATCTCGCCTACTACGATGATGAACAGCTGGCCATGTGCGGGCTGGAAGATTTTGCCCAGGTACTCGGCTCCTGGCGCGCCTTTATCCGCAACGAGGATATGGGCTGATTACCCCCATTCGGGCGAGCATGCCCCTTGCAACCCAACAGGATTGACTATGTCCATTTACGATTTTGATGACGAACTGCCGGAAGACGAGCTGGATCAACCGAAGAAACCCGCCCAGCCCAAGAAGAAGGGCAAGCAGGTGCTGAACACCCAGGTCAACCTGAGCCCGCGCGATGCCAGCCGCCTGAACGGCATGCACGTCGAGGCCATCACCACCCTGGATGACGTCAGTCTGCCGAAGAACGTCATCTTCAAGGCCGGTCTCATCGCCCTGGGCGAGCTGGAAGCCAGCAAACGCGCCGACATCATCGCCCGGGTCATCGCCGAGTCCGGTCGCTGATACGGGAAGGCCATCGCCTCTCTCGGTGGCATCTTGCCGCCGTCCAAGCCGGAGCCCAGCTCCGGCTTTTCATTGCGCGTCTTCTGCCGGCCAGTCTCGGCCACCCCCTTGTCCTTGAACCAGACCATGGGGATCGTTAAGGTGCGCCCTTCATTCATACAAGGAGACTCGATGTTACCACTCCCCGATATCCTCATCTGGCTCGTCCTGGGGCTGGCCGTACTCTGCTGCCTCGCCCGCCGGACCAGGCCCGGCATGCTCCTGTTGGGACTTGCCCTGCTTACCGCCCTCTGGCTTGAGCGACTCGCGCCCCTCGCCGCTCTTGTCAGCCTCGCCGGTCTGCTGCTGGCCTGGCGCACTCCCACCCTGCCCCCACCCTGGCGCGGCGTCGCACTGACGCTGGTCCTGCTGTGGTCCCTCGCCCTGACGCTGCATCTGGTGCCCGGCTTTGACAATCTCAGGGTGCTCGACAAGGTACAGGCGGGCCCGGCCAGCGTGCCCTTCACCCTCTACCTCAATCTGGACAAGCCGCTCATTTTCTTCGCCCTGCTGCTGGCCATCCCCGGCCTGCTCGGCCCGGGTGGAACGATGCGCTGGCGGCCGCTGGCCCTGCTCATCCTACCGCTCGCGGCCCTGCTCATCACCGCCTGGCAACTGGGCGCCCTCAAACCCGAAGCGGGACTGCCCCACTGGTGGTGGCTGTTCGCGTTCAACAACCTGCTGTTCACCTGTGTGGCGGAAGAAGCGCTGTTCCGGGGATGCATCCAGCAAGGGGTGGCAAGCCGAAGCACGCCCTGGGCAGGTCTCCTGGTCGCCAGCCTGCTGTTTGGCGCAGCCCATCTTGCCGGTGGCCCGTTGCTGGTGTTGTTCGCCGCGCTGGCGGGGGCCTGCTATGGCCTGGCGTTCCAGCTGAGCGGGCGCCTCAGTGTCGCCATCCTGCTCCACTTCCTGTTCAACTTCGCCCATCTGGCCCTGTTTACCTATCCCCTGGCCAGCCACTGACGTCGAGCACAGGTTCACCGGGCAAAAAAATGCCCCGCCCCCGTGGGGGCAGGGCATCTGCATTCACCCTGCAATCTAGTCGACGTAGAAGGTCTGCTGGAAGGTCAGCGTCTGCTGCTGCCCCTCCCCCATGATCTTCAGGGTGAACTGGTAGGTGTCCTCATTGCGATAGGGCAGCACTGCCAGGTAATAGATGGCATTCCCCTCTTTCACCTCCTGAAAATTCAGGGTGCGAAGGGTGCCGGTCAGATTGCGGGCTTCGCCGCTGATCCCCACCGCCTGTGCCACCCCCTGCTTGTTCTGCACCGCGATATTGACGATGCCGTTATAGCGGCTGCGCTCCAGGCCATAGGTCCTGGCTACCTCGGGGGTGAGGAAGCTGGAGTTGAACGCGCTGTAGTGCACTTTCCAGGGGCCCAGCTCCTGCATCTGCTCAGCCCGCAGCGGCAGCGTCATCAGGAGTGCCAGCAGGCAACTCATCCAGGCTGTTTTCATGATGTCATCCCTCTCGTATCAACCCTGATTATCGAGCAGAGCGGCAATCTCGGCGGGGATCTGCTTTGGCGCGTCGATGGCGACCGTCTTGTGCCGACCCAGCTCCCCCCGCAGGATGCGAACCTGCCCCTTGGCCACCTTGCACTGCTTGGCCAGGTACTTGATCAGGTGACTGTTGGCCTGACCATCCACCGGCGGTGCCGTGATGGCCACTTTCAACTCGTCACCGTGCAATCCGATGATCTGATCCCGGCTCGCCTTGGGCTGGATCATCAGATGCAACACCAGCTCGTCCCCTTCCAGCAGGACGGCGGGCATCAGATCATCCACCACAACTGGCCGAACAGATCCCCCATCAGGTAGTTGATAGCCTGCAGCGCGATGAAGGCGACCAGCACGGAGAGATCCAGCCCGCCCAGTGCAGGCAGGATGCGGCGAATGGGGGCCAGGAAGGGTTCAGTGAGCTGGTGCATCACGTATTCAATGGGGTTGCGACCCTGGCTGACCCAGCTCAGGATGGCGCGGATCAGCAGGATCCAGAAGATCATGGAACCCGCCTTCTTCAACACGGTGAGCGTCGCAAACAGACAGAGAGTGAGCCAGTCCGCCTGCAGCACATTCATGCTCTTGAGCAGGACCAACTTGCCAAAGGCGATCAGCAGCGCCAGCAGCACAGAGGCCATGTCCAGCCCGCCAAAACCCGGGATGACGCGGCGCAGGGGCACCACCAGCGGGTTGGTCAGCTTGACCACCATCTGGCTCATGGGGTTGTAGAAGTCGGCCCGCGCCCACTGCAGCCAGACCCGCAGCAGCACCACCATGAGGTAGAGATCAAAGACAGTGTTAATCAAAAAGTAAGCCGTGTTCATCCGGGCTCCTTGCTAAAAGGGATTCAGAAAAGGGTTTCCATTTCGCCGGCCCGGGTAACGGCCGCCTGCATGGCTCTTGCGGTCAGCGGCATCAGCCCCTGCTCCTGGAATGTCTTGACGGCCTCGGCCGTGGTCCCGCCCTTGCTGGTCACCTGCTCGCGCAGGGTCTGCAGCGACAGCTCGGGATTTTGTTCCACCATGGCGGCCGCCCCCAGGGCGGTTTGCTGCACCAGCAGGCGAGCCTGCTCCGGCGTAAAGCCCATGGCCTCGGCCTCCTCGGCAATCGCCTGCATGAACAGGAAGAAGTAGGCCGGGGCACTGCCCGCCGCCGCGATGACGCCGTTGATGCCGGCCTCCTCATCCACCCAGAGGGTCTTGCCCACGGATTGCATCATCTGTTCGGCCACCGCCCGATCGGCCTGCCCGATGGCGGGCGGTGCATAGAGCCCGGTCATCCCCAGCCCCAGCAAGGAGGGGGTGTTGGGCATGGTGCGAATGATGCGCTCGTGACCGCCTGCCATCTCCTGCAAGCGCGCGACGCGAATGCCGGCGGCGATGGAGATGAGCAACTTGCCATCCAGCGAGCCAAGCTCGGCCACCAGTGCCGTCAGCATGCCCGCCATCAGCTGGGGCTTGACCGCCAGCACGATCACCTCGGCCTCGCGGGCCGCCTCGGCGTTGTCCTGGGTGATACGGATGCCGAACTGGCTGGCCAGTTCGTCCAGCTTGGGGCGGCTGGGATTGGCGGCGATGATACGCTCTGCCGGGTAACCCGCCTGGATGAGGCCGGCAATGATACTGCGGCTCATGTTGCCTGCCCCGATGAAGGCGAGGGTTCTCTGCTGCATCAAACACTCCTGTTACTGACATCGCAGCGGATGCCGACCCAACCTGTGCGGGCTGACAGCATCACACGCGCCTGTTTACCTGAAAAAAAGCACGACCGGGGTGTTTTTCGCCCCGGCTCTTGCTCATGAATAGTCACGGGCCCCGAAGATGGCGGTCCCGACCCGCACCATGGTGCTGCCGTGGGCAATGGCCGGCTCGAGATCCTCGGTCATCCCCATCGAAAGGGTGTCGACGCTCGGGTATTGTTGCGCAAGTTCGGTGAACAGAGCCTGCATGCGCGCCATCTGGGCCGCCAGCACCCCCTCGTCGCAGGTATGCTCGGGGATGGCCATCAGGCCGCGCAACCGCAGCCGCTCGCTTTGGGCCACCAGGGAGGCCAGGCGGAAAATCTCTTGCTCCGACGTACCGGATTTGCTGCTCTCTCCGCTAATATTGATTTGCAGACAGATATTTAGCGGCGCGAGCCCACTCGGTCTCTGGTTGTTGAGGCGTTCGATGAGCTTGTCGCGATCGACACTTTGAACCCAGTCGAACCGCTCCGCCACCAGCTTGGACTTGTTCGATTGCAGCGGGCCGATAAAGTGCCACTCTATGTCTGTACAGGCGTTCTGCTCGCGCAAGGCATCAATCTTGAGCGCGGCCTCCTGGGCGTAGGATTCGCCAAAGCGCCGCTGGCCGGCGGCATAGGCAGCCTGAATGTCCCCCAGCGGCTTGGTTTTACTGACAGCAAGCAACTGGATGTGATCTGGGCTGCGGCCAACACGCCGGGCAGCCTCTACAATACGTTCCTTTACCTGAAGCAGGTGCTGGGCAATCTGGCTCATATTTCGTTCGTAATCTTGTGATGGGAGAATAACAAATCTATGGATATCACAGAGTTATTGGCATTCAGTGTAAAGCATAAGGCCTCGGATCTACACCTCTCGGCCGGGGTCCCCCCGATGATCAGGGTTGATGGGGAGGTTCGCAAGATCAATTTACCCGCCCTGGATCACCGGGAAGTCCATGCTCTCATTTACGACATCATGAATGACCACCAGCGCAAGGAGCTGGAGGAGAACTTCGAGGTGGACTTCTCCTTCGAAGTACCCGGCATGGCACGCTTTCGGGTCAACGCCTTCCAGCAGGCGCGCGGCTCGGGCGCCGTGTTTCGTACCATCCCGAGCACCGTTCTGACCCTGGACGATCTGGGGGCGCCGGAGATATTTCGCAAGATAGCGGAGTACCCTCGCGGCCTGGTGCTGGTGACTGGACCCACCGGCTCGGGCAAATCCACCACCCTGGCCGCCATGGTCGATTACATCAATGACAACTTCCACCACCACATCCTCACCATCGAGGATCCCATCGAATTCGTGCACGAGAACAAGCGCTGCCTGGTGAACCAGCGGGAAGTACACCGCGACACCAAGAGCTTCAGCAACGCCCTGCGCTCGGCCCTGCGGGAAGACCCGGATATCATCCTGGTAGGTGAAATGCGGGACCTCGAAACCATCCGCCTCGCCATGACCGCCGCCGAAACCGGTCACCTGGTATTTGGCACCCTGCACACCTCCTCGGCCGCCAAGACCATCGACCGTATCATCGACGTCTTCCCCGGCTCGGAGAAGGACATGGTGCGTTCCATGCTCTCCGAATCCCTGCGGGCGGTCATCTCCCAGACCCTGCTCAAGCGTATCGGTGGCGGCCGGGTGGCGGCCCACGAGATCATGCTGGGGATCCCGGCGGTGCGAAACCTCATCCGGGAAGACAAGGTGGCCCAGCTCTATTCCGTCATCCAGACCGGGATGACCCACGGCATGCAGACCATGGACCAGAGCCTCAAGCAGCTGGTCAACCGGGGGGTCGTCGCCTCCCTTGATGCCAAGGCCAAGGCTGTCGATCCCAATACCATTTAAGCTCGCACACCCAAGGAGTCGCCATGAACATGGATGTTCTGCTCGCCGCACTGGTTGAACAAAAGGGCTCGGATCTCTTCATCACGGTCGATGCCCCCCCGACCCTCAAGGTCAACGGGCGTCTGGTGTCGCTCGGACCGGCTCCCCTCGACAAGACGACGGCGCTGGCGTTGATCAGGGAGAGCCTGGACGAGACCCACTTCGAGCGCTTCCTGCACACCCGCGAGGCCAACTACGCCATCCAGCGAGGCTCGCTGGGGCGCTTTCGGGTCAGCGCCTTCTGGCAACAGGATATGCCGGGCATGGTGCTGCGCCGCATCGAGACCCGCATCCCCACCTTTAACGAGCTGGTGCTGCCTCCCATCCTGCAGGAGGTCGCCATGGCCAAACGCGGGCTGGTGCTCTTCGTCGGCGCCACTGGCGCCGGCAAGTCCACCACCCAGGCGGCCATGATCGGCTTTCGCAACCAGCACGGTGACGGCCACATCCTGACGGTGGAGGATCCGGTGGAGTTCGTCCATCAGCACGATCGCTGTCTGGTGACCCAGCGGGAGGTGGGGATCGACACCGCATCCTTCGATGTCGCCCTCAAAAACTCCCTGCGCCAGGCCCCGGATGTCATCCTCATCGGTGAAATCCGCTCCCAGGAGACCATGGAGTTCGCCATCCAGTTCGCCGAGACGGGGCACCTCTGCCTCGCCACCTTGCACGCCAACAATGCCAACCAGGCGCTGGATCGCATCCTGCATCTGGTCCCCCAGGAGAAGCACCGCCAGTTCCTGTTCGATCTCTCCTTCAACCTGCGCGCCATCGTCGCCCAGCAGCTGCTCCCCTCCGCTCACGGGCAGCGCCGGGTCGCCGCCTTCGAGATCCTGCTCAACACCCCGCTCGTCACCGACATCATCCGCAAGGGAGAGATGCACAGACTCAAGGAGGTGATGACCAAATCCGGCGAGCTCGGCATGCAGACCTTCGATCAGGCGCTGTTCGGCCTGTTCTGCGCCGGCCAAATTGGCTACAGTGAGGCCCTTGCCCATGCCGACTCCGCCAACGACCTGCGACTGCTCATCAAGCTGTCGGGTCGCGAGCAGCTGGGCGCAGGCACTCTCGACAACGTGACCCTGGATGAATGAGGGGCGTGCGTCACCGCTAGTAAAGGACAGTTATGCTGATTGTGGTTTCCCCGGCCAAGACGCTGGATTACGAGTCACCCCTGGTGACCTCCCGTTTCACCCAACCCGAACTGCTGGACCACTCCGCAGCACTGATCACCCGGGCTCGTCAACTGAGCCCGGACCAGATCGCCAGCCTGATGAAGATCAGCGACAAGCTCGCCGGCCTCAACGCCGCCCGCTTTGCCGAGTGGCAGCCTGACTTCACGCCGGCCAACGCCCGCCAGGCGCTGCTGGCCTTCAAGGGGGACGTCTACACCGGTCTGGCCGTAGAAGATTTCAGCGAGGCCGACCTCGACTTCGCCCAGGCCCACCTGCGCATGCTCTCCGGCCTTTATGGCGTGCTGCGGCCGCTTGACCTCATGATGCCCTACCGCCTGGAGATGGGGATCCGCCTCGACAACCCGCGCGGCAAGGACCTCTACCAGTTCTGGGGCGACATCATCACTGAGCACCTGAACAAGGCGCTGGCGGCCCAGGGGGACGACGTGCTGATCAACCTCGCCTCCGACGAGTATTTCAAGTCGGTGCGCCCGAGAGCCCTGCAGAGGCGCATCATCACCCCGGTCTTCAAGGACGAGAAGAACGGCCAGTTCAAGATCATCAGCTTCTACGCCAAGAAGGCCCGCGGCATGATGGCACGCCATATCATCAAGCATCGGCTCACCCGGGTGGAACAGCTGACCGGTTTCAATGCCGACGGCTACTACTTCGTACCGGAAGAGTCCGACGTCAATACCCTGATGTTCAAGCGCGCTGAAAATTAATTACACATTCAAGGGAACCAAGTCGGAGATCCTCGGGTCTGACTCTGTGAATCCTCTGTTGTAAGCACTTTTTGTTGGCCGACGTCCTTGCGTCGGCTTTTTTCTGCGCCTCTCTCAGGGCACTCCCCAGGCAGCAGACAGCAGACAGCAAAACGGCCATCCTGGGATGGCCGTTTCAACTGTGCTCGGGGGCATTACTTCTTTTTCTTCTTTGCCGACTTCTTGGCATCCTTCGGTTTTTTCTTCTTCACCGGCACCCGCGCTTCCTTGTGTCTGGGGCGCAGCTCATCGATCACCCGGCGCTTGAGGCGCTCCTCGGTGTAGCGTTCGATCTTGGCGACCATGGCCATGTCGTGAGCTTCCACCAGGCTGATGGCGCAGCCACGGTTGCCGGCACGACCGGTACGACCGATGCGGTGCACATAGACATCCGCGCCGTAGGGCATGTCGTAGTTGATGACATGGCTGACGTTCGGCAGGTCGATGCCGCGGGCGGCCACGTCGGTGGCGATGAGGAAGGGCACCTCCCCTTCGTGGAACTTGCGGATAGACTCGATGCGCTTGGCCTGCTCCATCTCGCCACGGATCCAGGCGCAGGGCACGCCTGCCGCCTGCAACTGGCCGGAAAGCTCCGCCAGTCGCTCACGGGTCTTGACGAAGATGATGGCCTTCTGGGTTTCCGGGTTTTTCAGGATGTGCACCAGCAGAGCCAGCTTGTGGGCGGCATCATCGGCCAGGTGGATCCACTGGGTGATGGGGCGGCGCTCGCTGCGGGGCGGCTCGGCGTGCAGCTCAACCGGGTCTTTGAGGATCTCGCTCGCAAACTTCTCGAGGCCGGCCCCTTCCAGGGTGGCGGAGAAGAGCATGGTGTGCTTGCGGTAGCGCGCCTCTTCCACGATGCGGTTCACGTCCTTGATGAAGCCCATGTCCAGCATCCGGTCCGCTTCATCCAGCACCAGCACCTCGATGTCGTGGCTCTCGAACTCCTCTTTCTCGATGTACTCGAGCAGACGGCCCGGGGTGGCCACCACGATGTCGGTGGTCTTGGTCAGGGCAGGCAGCTGCTCTTCATGGCTGACACCACCGATGATGGTCTCGATGCTGAGATGGGTGTGCACCGCCAGGGCCTTGGCGTGAGCACTCACCTGCAGCGCGAGCTCGCGGGTCGGAGTCAGGATCAGCATGCGGCACGGACCCGGCTTGCGACGCGGGAAGTCCAGCAGGTGCTGCATCGCGGGCAGCAGGAAGGCGGCGGTCTTGCCGGTTCCGGTCGGCGCAGAAGCCAGAATATCGCGGCCGTCCAGGGCTGGCTCCAGCACCATCTGCTGGATGGTGGTGGGGCGGGTGAATCCCATCTCGGCCAAGGCCCGACTGAGGGCTGGATTCAGGTCGAAATCATCAAAGGACTGGCTCATGGCAATACTCGGTCATTAAGGAAGCGGCAGATTATAGGCGATTATGCCGCCGGCTCCTATGGTGACTGTGGCTTAGCCGCTATAATCGCCGGCCATTTTCCGCGGGCAGGCACAGGAGGAGGGCCGAATGGGGCGCAACAACGGTTTCACGTTCAAGCAATTTCACATCGATCACGACCGCTGCGCCATGAAGGTCGGTACGGACGGCATTCTGCTGGGAGCCTGGGCGCCGGTCGACAGCGCCCGCCGGGTGCTGGACATCGGCACCGGCAGCGGCCTCATCGCCCTGATGCTGGCCCAGCGCAGCACGAACGACTGCCACATAGACGGGGTGGAGCTGGATAAGGATGCAGCCATGCAGGCCCATGAGAATGTGACGGCCTCCCCCTGGCGTGAGCGGGTCACCATCATAGAGAGCGCCATTCAGGATCACCTCGCCCCCCCTTACGATCTCATCGTCTCCAACCCGCCCTATTTCCCGGCAGGCCAGACACTTCGCGATCCGGCCAGGGCTCTGGCCCGTCATACCGGGGGGCTCGACCCAAGGGGATTGCTGGCCGCCAGCGATCGCCTGCTGAGCCGTACCGGGCAACTGGCCCTGGTGCTGCCCACGGCGATGGCGGATGAAATTTTATGCATTTCGTCGAGTTATGATCTGTATGAGCGTTGTTATCTGGCTGTTACTACCAGAGAGGGGAAAGAGGCAAATCGTGTTTTATTGCTGCTTGGCAGAGGATTAAACAAGTGCGAGAGGGGTGAAATTGTGATCCATTCTGCCACAGGAGGCTATTCCGACAGATATATCCAACTAACCAGCCCCTTCTATTTGAAGATGTAAATTTTGCCTTGAACTATTTTTTCACATCATTATGCTGACTGCTAAATGAGCGCCCGCTCAAGACCAGTTCAAACCACTGGTCGCGATGAAAAAACCAGCGGGGCTCTTTTTTTTACCCCCGGAAAGTGCCGGTCACTGACAAATAAAAAACTATAACAAGCAATAGTTTACAAGACAGACGAGGTTGAACTTGACGAAATCACTCACATTGTCCGATGTACTCGGATTGGGCTTCATGACCTTTGCGTTCTATCTGGGCGCAGGCAACATCATCTTCCCGCCCCTGGCCGGCTTCATGGCGGGTGAGCACCTCTCCCTGGCCATGCTGGGCTTCCTGGTCACCGCCGTGGGCCTGCCCCTCATCACCATCATCGCCGTCGCCAAGGCTGGCAACGGCTGGGCCGGCATGACCAAGCTGCTGCCGGCCGGCGTGGCCACCGCACTGGCCGTCGCCATCTACATCATCATCGGCCCGGCCTTCGCCGCCCCCCGTACCGGCCTGGTGGCCTACGAGATGGGCCTCAAGCCCTTCCTTGGCGACATGGGACCATCCGGTCTGGCTGCCTACACAGTACTGTTCTTCGGCGTGGCCATCCTGGTCTCCCTGAACCAGGGCAAGCTGATGGATGCCATCGGCAAGTACCTGACCCCGCTGCTGATGCTGCTGCTGCTGACCCTGGCCATCGGTGTCTTCGTCGCACCGCAAGGAAGCATGCCTGCCGCATCCGGTGACTACCAGAGCACCCCCTTCGTGAAGGGCATTCTGGAAGGCTACAACACCATGGACACCCTGGCGTCCCTGATGTTCGGCGCCCTGATCGTCGACCTGCTGCGCCAGAAAGGCATCCATGACTACCAGAGCCAGTTCAAGTACCTGGCCATCGCGGGCATCATCTCCGCCATCGGTCTCTCCGTGGTCTATGTCTCCCTGTTCCAGCTGGGCAACACCGCTGCCGGCGTCGCCACAGACGTGAGCAACGGCGGTGCCATCGTCAACGCCTACGTGCTGAGTCTGTTCGGCCAACCGGGTCAGTTCATCCTGGCAGCCATCATCACCCTGGCCTGCTTCACCACGGCCGTCGGCCTCATCTCCGCCTGCTCCGACTTCTTCCACAACCTGACCGGCATGAGCTACAAGAAGCTGGTCGTGTTGCTGGGTGTCATCTGCGGCATCGTGGCCAACGTGGGCCTGAGCCAGCTCATCAGCCTCTCCATTCCGGTGCTGGTCGCCATCTACCCGGTTGCCGTGGCGCTGGTACTGGTCACCTTCCTGAAGGGTTACTTCGGTCGCCCCCGCCTGGTGTTCCGCTCCGTGCTGCTGGTCGCCTTCCTGTTCGGCTGCCTGGACGGCCTGGGCGCCGCCGGCATGAAGATGGATGCTTTCGCCTTCCTGCCGCTGTTTGACAAAGGCCTGGCCTGGTTGCTGCCGACCCTGCTGGCCTGTGGCCTCGGTGTCATGGTGCGTGGCAATGGCAAGCTGGCTGCAGAAGCGGCCTGATAACAGATCTTGACCAAATGAAAGAGGCCAGCATTTGCTGGCCTCTTTTTTGTTGGTGCAATCTGGTTCATCCGTTGTGGAGAGCGCTCTTCAGAGGACGGTTGCTGGCTTGGGTTTGCCTGCAAGACCGTACCAGTGATGCTCAAACCGGCCCTCATGCCAGCGCAGGGTGCACCAGGGCTGGTCAGCCTGCCAGCGCGGGAAGTTGATCTCCACGCGGTTGTCTTCGTACTTGTAGAGAGAGGTGCTGATCTCGATATCCGACAGGATAAGCAGCACCACCCCACCGATGACACTCCATTTCAGCATCTTCCACATGGCGATTACTCGAAGCAGATCTCGATGGTGGCACGGCCATACTCCGATTCGAACGGCATCATGATCTTGGCGCCGTCGGCCCGGTGAGTGATGGTGTGATTGGGACCGGAGACGATGACCGGGGTCGCCATGTCGAACTCATAGCCCTTCTCCCCCAGCATGCGTTTGGCGCCGCCCGTCACCATGTTGGTGATCTCGCCCACCATGTCGGTCACTTCCTCGTTGATGGTGGCCGGCGCCTCCCCCAGCATGCGACGCATGATCTCCAATGCCAGCCCCTTCTCGAAACTGATGGAGAGGGAGCCCCGGGTCTGCGGACCCACCATGCCAATCAGGCCGGAGACATCTCCCCGAGCCAGCTCGTCCGTCTTGCGCTTGGGCGCGCCCGGTTTGAGTTCCAGCTGTGCCATGGTGGAGAGCACGTTGAGCAGGGAGAGCAGGAACGGGTTTACAAAATCAGCCTTCATCTTGACTTCCTACGGTAACGGAACAGCGGGCACATTGACCATGGGCTTCTATGGTCTTGTTGGTAATAGTAAAACCATGCTGATGAGCCTGCTCGGAAAAGGCGCCGTCGATGGCGGGATCGTGCAGCTCCACTACCTCACCGCAACGATCGCAGATCAGCAGTTGCATCGGGTGGGCATGGTCGAAGTGGCAGCAGAAGATGAAGGCGTTGAGCGACTCCACCTTGTGGGCAAAGCCCTGTTCGAGCAGGAAGTCGAGCGCCCGATAGACGGTAGGCGGTTTGGCATGAGCCTCGGTCTGCTGCAACTGGGCCAGCAAATCATAGGCACTGATGGCATTGCCGTGGGCGGCAAGCAGCCGGAACACCTGGCGCCGTGTCGGGGTGAAACGGATCCCTCGCTGCTCGCAGAGGCGTTCCGCTCGTTGTAGAAGTTGGTCTTGATTCATGTTCACGCAGATACCCTGTCAATTAGCCGGATACTATCACAGGGCCCCCAGTGCGCGGCGACAAAATTCATTTTCTGGGGCTGTCTCACGTTGTGATAGAATCCCGCCCCTTGTTTGGCCAACCCGGATGATTTTTATGCAGGCGCAGCGCTTTTCCATCGCCCCCATGCTGGACTGGACCGATCGGCATTGCCGTTATTTCCACCGTCTGATGACCCGCCAGACCCTGCTCTATACCGAGATGGTGACCACGGGCGCCATCATCCATGGCAAAGGGGATTATCTGGGTTACAGCGAGCAGGAACACCCTCTCGCCCTGCAACTGGGTGGCAGCAACCCGGCAGACCTGGCCCGCTGCGCCAGGCTCGCCGAGGAGCGCGGCTATGACGAGGTCAACCTCAACGTCGGCTGCCCTTCCGATCGGGTGCAAAACGGCCGCTTCGGCGCCTGCCTCATGGGCGAACCCGCGCTGGTGGCCGATTGCGTCAAGGCGATGCGCGACGTGGTCGACATTCCGGTCACCGTGAAGACCCGTATCGGCATCGACGAGCAAGACTCCTACGAGTTCTTGCAGGCCTTCATCGAGCAGGTACGGGACGCCGGTTGCGATACCTTCATCGTCCATGCCCGCAAGGCCTGGCTGAGCGGCCTGAGCCCGAAAGAGAACCGCGAGATCCCGCCCCTCGATTATCCTCGCGTCTACCAGGTCAAGCAGGATTACCCGGAACTGACCATTGCCATCAACGGCGGAGTGACCAGTCTGGAACAGACTCTTGAACATCTGCAGCACCTCGATGGGGTCATGATGGGCCGCGAAGCCTACCAGAACCCCTACATTCTGGCCCAGGTGGACAATCTGGTGTTCGGCGAGAACCATGCCGTGCCAAGCCGCCACGAGGTGGTGCGGATGATGCTGCCCTACATCGAACAGGAGCTGGCCAAGGGCAACTACCTCTCCCACATGACCCGCCACATGCTGGGGTTGTTCCAGAACATGCAGGGGGCGCGCGCCTGGCGTCGCCATCTGAGCGAGAATGCCTGCAAGCCGGGGGCCGACATCCAAGTGGTGCTGGATGCCATGGCCAAGGTGCCGGAGTTCGCGCCGGCCGACGCGGTGGAGTGATCATGTACCGCTTCACCGGATCCTGGCTGCACAAGGCCCTGGTGCGTCTGTGCGCCGGCCTGCTCACCATTCTCGGCATCAAGCTCAGCGCCTTCTATTTCATCGGGCTGCTGATCGTGCTGGGGCTGCACCGGGACCAGATCCTGGGCTAAGCGCCCCACGCTCCCGAACAAGAAAAAGCCGGCGCCCCTGCGCTAATGCCGATCAGTTAAGGATCCATTGACCGATCCTCAGGCTGTGTAAGAATCCGAAACTCCTTGTTGTGTTTCGGATTTTTTTATGCGTATCGACCAAGCTCTCGACTTCATTCACGCCTGTCCTCCCGGAAAGTTTGAGTCCCT
>NZ_JAPCIQ010000007.1:0-96889 GCF_027707405.1 Aeromonas sp. QDB68
TCCAACCGAGATCATTTTTGTAATTTAATTACAGATATTCACCGCACAAAATAAAAAGGCCCTGCTGTTGCAGGGCCTTTGAGCTTCCAACTTGAATGGTCTGTTTCCAACTTCAATGTCACGGTTTCCAACTTAAATGGCCGTGATCAACAACGCAGTGAATTGCCACAACCTATGTGGTTGACATTTAATTAATTTTCTATATAAAAGTACAATAAGTCTCATAGCAATTACCTGAGACAATTACATAGCTTTTATAGCTACTGATAATTGCGTAAGTTATTGAAATTGAAGGTTATATTTGTGCTGCAACATGTGAGAATGAGGGTTCGAATCCCTCCCTCACCGCCAAATTGTAAAAACCGACCTCAGGGTCGGTTTTTTGCTTCAAGGCGTCTGCCAACCCCCTGGCAGGAGAAACTCGTCATCGGCGGGGGCCAGAAAAAACGGTTTGCCGCGATACCTGGCCGAGTGCCGCCCAGCCAATCCCATCCCTTCCGCCTCTCTGCTCTCTGCTCTCTGCTCTCTGCTCTCTGCTCTCTGTCGACAGGGGATATGCCCCGAGGGCAGCCAGCCCTTTCTCGTTGACAGCACATTACGCCAAGCAAAGATAAATTGACGATAAAGATGACCAATAGCCTCTCAAAAACAGCGCAATATGTTGCGTTATCACCAGGATACCTGCCTCGTCCTGCCA
Organism: Aeromonas sp. QDB68; assembly: GCF_027707405.1. Taxonomy (NCBI): domain Bacteria; kingdom Pseudomonadati; phylum Pseudomonadota; class Gammaproteobacteria; order Aeromonadales; family Aeromonadaceae; genus Aeromonas; species Aeromonas sp. QDB68. The sequence continues at coordinate 698 of NZ_JAPCIQ010000007.1, forward strand.
TGCCGGCACCGTCAACCTGCTCTGCAGATCAGGCGGCACAGGCCGATGCCACCGGACAATACCGGGTCTGTGCAACTTCTCGGATATTGCTCACCGATTGGATATCGTTTTGAAAAACTGATAGTTAAATGGCTACACTAGCCTCACACATCGCATAGGGATATGGACAAATGAGTCTTATTGGCTTGCTGCTGGCCCTGGCAGCCATTCTGGGTGGCAACATGATAGAAGGGGGGCACCCCAGCGCCCTGCTCGATCTGCCCGCCTTTCTCATCGTGATCGGCGGTACCGTCGGTGCCGCACTGACCCAGTTTCCCTTCTCCGTGGTTGGTAAAACCCTCAAGCGCTTCAAGTGGCTCATCACACCCCTGCGCCTCGACATGCTGGAGCAGGCCCAACTGCTTGAAACCCTGGCGGGCAATGCACGGCGCAGCGGCATGCTGGCACTGGAGGGCATGATCGACGACATCAAGGATCCCTTCCTGCAAAAAGGGGTACAGATGATGGTCGATGGCTACGAGAAGACCAAGATTCACGAGGTACTGGAAAACGAGATCGAGTTCGAGCAGGAAGATATCGAACAGACCGTCAAATTCTACGAGGCCATGGGGGGCTACTGCCCGACCATGGGGATCGTCGGGGCCGTATTTGGCCTCATTCACGCCATGGGCCTGCTGGATGCCCCCGACAAGCTGGGGGGCGCCATCGCGGTAGCCTTTATCGCCACCATCTACGGGGTGTCGGCCGCCAACCTCATCTTCCTGCCCTTCGGCAACCGCTACAAGTCGTTTGCCCACCAGATCCGCCACTACAAGGAGATGACCCTCACCGGCATCCTCTGCATCGTGGACGGCGAGTCACAGCAACGGCTGCAAGTGACCCTTGAGCCTTACCTCGGAGGCCACGGTGGCGAAAAAGAAAAAGGCTGAGGCGCCGGAGAACCACGAACGCTGGCTGGTCTCCTACGCCGACTTTATGACACTGCTGTTCGCCCTGTTCGTGGTGCTCTACTCCTTCGCCATGGCCAAGCAGTCGGAGACTCGCGTGCTCATTCAGGGCTTTATCGAATCTCTTGGCAAGATAGGGCTGGTCTCCCTTCCCGCCGGCTCCCCCGTGATGCAGGGGGGCACAGGCATACTGGAACCCGAGTCCAAGACCACCCCCAATACCTCCCAGAAAGAGCAGGTGCTGGATACCCAGACGCCCGCAGCGGCGGCCGACCCTTTCAACGAGACCATCGGCTCCTCGGAGAAACCTACGGCCACGGAGTCCTGGCCCCACAAGACCAAGGAGCAGGATTGGGTCACAGTCACCAAGCAGAAGCTGGATCAGCAGCTCAAAAGCCAAATCGAGTCCAAAGAGATCGAGGTGGAGCAGCTTGGCAGCCAGCTAGTCATCCGCATCGGCGAAAAGACCTTGTTCCCGGCCGACTCCGCCTTCTTGCAGCCCCAGTTCATTCCCCTGGTCAACAAGGTCTCGGACGTGCTGGCGGACATCCCCGGCATGGTGGTGGTCACCGGTCACACCGACAACTCCCAGGCGCCGGTGGAGCTCTATCGCAACAACTGGGAGCTGTCGGTGCTGCGGGCGGCCACCATCACCCACACCCTGCTGACCAACCCCAAGCTGGATTCACGACGGCTGATCGCCCAGGGGGTGGCGGATACCCAACCCCGTTATCCAAACGATACCCCGGCTCACCGCCAGGCCAACCGCCGGGTGGAGATCGTGCTCTCCCAGGGCAAGGCGGCAGAGCAGAGCCTCCCCGTTCTCCAACCCTGAAACAGACCCCGCCATGCGGGGTCTTTTGTTTCCTGCCATCCCCCGGATTTTCAAACTATCCGGTTTTTTTCTGCTACATAAAAACGATTGAAAACAATTCTCAAACGAGAAAGTTGACCCCGCTAGCAAAACACAATTTTCATCCCGTTGATTAATAATTAATCCTTTGAAATGACATGTAAATCAGTACGAAAGTGGCATACTACGTAACATCATTGTTAAGTCACATGATTAATTTGGTTAGGGAAAAACCTATATGTTTGCTGATATTGCCGTCCAGCACTGGGCTTTTACTGTCTATGTCATTGGCGCCATCTGTATCTGCTTGACCATGATAGGCCTGGCGGCCTTGCTGGGGGGACGCGCCTATGGCCGTGCCAAGAACAAACCCTTCGAATCCGGGGTGGATTCCGTCGGCAACGCCCGCCTGCGCTTCTCCGCCAAGTTCTACCTGGTCGCCATGTTCTTCGTCATCTTCGATGTCGAAGCCCTCTATCTCTTTGCCTGGTCCGTCTCCGTTCGGGAGAGCGGCTGGGTCGGCTTCATCGAAGCCACCATCTTCATCACCCTGCTGCTGGTAGGCCTCCTCTACCTGTGGCGCATTGGTGCCCTCGACTGGGCCCCGAAAAAGCGTGTCCTGACTGACAAGAAACCAGACTGAACTACCGATTATCTCTTTGAGGTTGCACCATGAAGTACACCCTGACCCGGATTGACCCGGATGCGCCCGTTGAGCGCTACCCCCAGGAACAGCGCCAGACCGTCGATGATCCACTGGCGCAGCAAGCGACCCGCGGCATCATGATCGGGCGCCTCGAAGAAGTGCTGCAAGACACCGTCAACTGGGGCCGCAAGAACTCCCTCTGGCCCTACAACTTCGGCATCTCCTGCTGCTACGTGGAGATGTGTACCGCCTTCACCTCTCCCCACGACGTGGCTCGCTTCGGCGCTGAGGTCATACGAGCCTCCCCCCGTCAGGCCGACTTCATGGTGATTGCCGGCACCCCCTTCATCAAGATGGCCCCTGTCATCCAGCGGCTCTATGAGCAGTTGCTCGAGCCCAAATGGGTCATCTCCATGGGGGCCTGCGCCAACTCCGGCGGCATGTATGACATCTACTCCGTGGTACAGGGCGTCGACAAGTTCCTGCCGGTCGATGTCTACATTCCGGGCTGCCCGCCCCGCCCCGAGGCCTTCCTGCAAGCCATGATGCTGCTGCAGGAGTCCATCGGCAAGGAACGCCGCCCCCTCTCCTGGGTGGTGGGGGATCAGGGGATCTACCGTCCCCAGATGCAATCCGAGAAGGAACGCAAGCGCGGCGAGCGGATCAACGTGACCAACCTGCGCACGCCGGATGAGATCTGATCATGAAACTGACTCGAGAATTCCCAAGCAATTACACCATGGCCCAGTGGCAAACCGCCGATCACGCCGATGCCCAGGTGGTCGGCGAGCTGTTCGCCCACTTCGGTGCCGAGCGCTTCACCGTGCAGAGCACCCGTACCGGCGTGCCGGTCATCTGGCTCTCCCGGGATCTGCTGCTGGACGTGATGGGCTTCTTGCAAAAGCTGCCCTCCCCCTTCGTGATGCTGTTCGATCTCAGCGCCACCGACGAACGGATGCGCAGCCATCGCCACGGCCTGCCGCAGAGCGACTTTACCGTCTTCTATCACCTCATCTCCATCGACCGTAACGCCGACGTGATGCTGAAGGTGGCGCTCAAGGAGAGTGATCTCCATCTGCCCACCGTCAGCCGCCACTTCCCCAACGCCAACTGGTACGAGCGGGAAGTGTGGGATCTGATGGGAATCACCTTCGATGGCCACCCCCATCTGACCCGCATCATGATGCCCAAGAGCTGGCAAGGGCACCCCCTGCGCAAGGACTACCCGGCGCGCGCCACCGAGTTTGATCCCTTCATGCTCGATGCGGTCAAGCAGGATCAGGAGCAGGACAACCTGCTGTTCAAGCCGGAAGAGTGGGGCATGGCCCGCGGCAACGAGAACGAGGACTACATGTTCCTGAACCTCGGGCCGAACCACCCCTCCGCCCACGGCGCCTTCCGCCTGGTGCTGCAACTCGACGGGGAAGAGATCCGAGACTGCGTGCCCGACATCGGCTATCACCACCGCGGCGCCGAGAAGATGGGCGAGCGCCAGTCCTGGCACAGCTACATCCCCTACACCGACCGGGTCGAATACCTGGGCGGCGTGATGAACAACCTGCCCTATGTGCTGGCGGTCGAGAAGCTGGCCGGCATCAAGGTGCCGGCGCGGGTCGACATGATCCGGGTGATGATGGCGGAGCTGTTCCGCATCCAGAGCCACCTGCTGTTCCTTGGCACCTACATTCAGGACGTGGGGGCCATGACCCCGGTCTTCTTCACCTTCACGGACCGCCAGAAGATCTACACCATCATCGAGGCCATCACCGGAGCCCGCATGCACCCGGCCTGGTTCCGTATCGGCGGCGTGGCCCACGATCTGCCTGCCGGCTGGACCCGCCTCATCCAGGACAACCTGTTGAGCTGGCTGCCCAAGCGGTTGATGGAGTATGAAAAGGCGGCCATGCGCAACAGCATACTGCGGGGCCGCACCATAGGCGTCGCCGCCTACAACACGGCCCAGGCCCTGGCCTGGGGCACCACGGGGGGCGGTCTGCGGGCCACGGGGCTCAACTTTGACGTGCGCAAATGGCGCCCCTATTCCGGTTACGATCAGTTCGAGTTCGAGGTGCCGGTGGGCAGCAACGGGGACGCCTACGACCGCGCCACCGTGCGCATCGAGGAGATCCGCCAGAGCCTGTCCATCATCGAGCAGTGCATGAAAAACATGCCTGAGGGCCCCTTCAAGGCGGATCACCCGCTCACCACGCCACCGCCCAAAGAGCGCACCCTGCAGGACATCGAAACCCTGATCACCCACTTCCTGCAAGTCTCCTGGGGGCCTGTCATGCCGGCCGCCGAGTCCTTCCAGATGATAGAGGCGACCAAGGGGGTCAACAGCTATTACCTGACCAGCGACGGATCCACCATGAGCTACCGGACCCGGATCCGCACCCCGAGCTTTGCTCACCTGCAGCAGATCCCCTCGGTGATCCGCGGCCAGATGGTGTCGGATCTTATCGTCTACCTGGGCAGTATCGATTTCGTTATGTCAGATGTGGATCGTTGAGTCCTCTCGCCCCGGCAGCCGGGGCGAAGGGCAAGACGCGCAGTAAAGGGACAAGCCACAAAAGGTCAAGTCATGAGCCAATGTCAGTGTCACAATAACCAGACCCCACAAGGGCAAGGGGCATGCAGCAGCCAGCAGGGAGATTTCGTCCTGAGCCAGGCTGAGCGCGATGCCATCGAACACGAGAAACACCACTACGAAGATCCCCGTGCAGCCAGCATCGAAGCGCTCAAGATAGTGCAACAGGCCCGTGGCTGGGTACCTGACGGCGCCATTCACGCCATCGGCGCCGAGCTCGGCATCCCCGCCAGCGACGTGGAAGGGGTCGCCACCTTCTACAGCCAGATCTTCCGCCAGCCGGTGGGTCGTCACATCATCCGCGTCTGCGACAGCATGGTCTGCTACATCAACGGCCACGAGCAGTTGCTTGCCGGTCTGAAAGAGGTCGTCAATCTGGCCCCCGGTCAGACTTCCCCGGATGGCCGCTTCACCCTGTTGCCCGTCTGCTGTCTCGGCAACTGCGACAAGGGGCCGGCCATCATGATCGATGACGATACCTATGGCGGACTCGATGCCGTCAGCCTGCTGAAAACCCTGGAGGCTTACCCATGAGCATTCAGCCAGGCAAGACGCTTGCCTCCCTCGGCACCGCCAACCGCATCCCCCGCACCGCCGAGACTCACCCTCTCACCTGGCGCCTGCGGGACGACGGCCAGCCGGTGTGGCTCGAGGAGTATCAGGCAAAACAGGGCTATGAGGCCGCCCGCAAGGCCCTTGGCCAGATGAGCCCGGATGACATCGTCAGCACCGTCAAGGATGCCGGCCTCAAGGGACGCGGCGGCGCCGGTTTCTCCACCGGCGTGAAGTGGGGCCTGATGCCCAAAGACGAGAGCATGAACATCCGTTACCTGCTCTGCAACGCCGACGAGATGGAACCCAATACCTACAAAGACCGCATGCTGATGGAGCAGCTGCCCCACCTGCTGATCGAGGGAATGATCATCAGTGCCCGGGCTCTCAAAGCCTATCGCGGCTACATCTTCCTGCGCGGCGAGTACGTGGATGCCGCCATCCACCTGCGCCGCGCCGTGGAAGAGGCCAAGGCCGCGGGGCTCCTTGGCAAGAACATCCTGGGCTCGGGCTTTGACTTCGAGCTGTTCGTCCACACCGGCGCAGGTCGCTACATCTGCGGCGAAGAGACGGCCCTCATCAACTCCCTTGAAGGACGGCGCGCCAACCCGCGGGCCAAACCCCCCTTCCCCGCCGTCTCCGGCGTCTGGGGCAAGCCGACCTGCGTCAACAACGTCGAAACCCTGTGCAACGTGCCCGCCATCATCGGCAACGGTGTGGCCTGGTATCAGGGGCTGGCACTGCCGGGTTCGGAAGATCACGGCACCAAGCTGATGGGCTTTTCCGGCAAGGTCAACAATCCCGGCCTGTGGGAGCTGCCCTTTGGCATCACCGCCCGCGAGCTGTTCGAAAACTACGCCGGTGGCATGAAGCCCGGCTATCGCCTGAAAACCTGGCAACCGGGCGGCGCCGGCACCGGCTTCCTGCTGCCCGAGCACCTGGATGCCCAGATGTACGCTGGCGGCATCGGCAAGGTGGGCACCCGCATGGGTACGGGCCTTGCCATGGCGGTGGATGACAGCATCAACATGGTCTCCCTGCTGCGCAACATGGAGGAGTTCTTTGCCCGCGAGTCCTGCGGCTGGTGCACCCCCTGCCGCGACGGCCTGCCCTGGAGCGTCAAGATCCTGCGGGCGCTGGAGCGGGGCGAGGGCCAACCCGAGGATCTCGCGACCCTGGAACAGCTCGTCAGTTTCCTGGGCCCGGGCAAGACCTTCTGTGCCCATGCCCCCGGCGCCGTCGAGCCCCTTGGCAGTGCGATGAAGTATTTCCGGTCCGAGTTCGAGGCCGGGGTCAAGGCCCCCCATGACAATCACAAGCTGTTCAAGGGTATCCAGCCCAACCTGCTGGGCGAGCGCTGATAAGCGCCAGGACGCATCGGGCAATAGCCGATTTCATAAAACAGGTTTCAGGGAAGTTGTATGGCAACCATTCATGTAGACGGTAAAGAGTACGAGGTAGACGGGGCAGACAACCTGCTGCAAGCCTGTCTGTCGCTGGGTCTGGACGTCCCCTATTTTTGCTGGCACCCGGCGCTCGGTAGCGTCGGTGCCTGCCGCCAGTGCGCGGTCAAACAGTATCAGAATGCCGACGACAAGCGCGGCCGCCTGGTCATGTCCTGCATGACCCCTTCCACCGATGGCACCTATATCTCCATCGAGGATGAAGAGGCGAAGGAGTTTCGCAAAACGGTGGTGGAGTGGCAGATGACCAACCATCCCCACGACTGCCCGGTGTGCGAAGAGGGTGGCGCCTGCCACCTGCAGGACATGACGGTGATGACGGGCCACAACAGCCGCCGCTACCGTTTCACCAAGCGCACCCACCAGAATCAGGATCTGGGTCCCTTCATCAACCACGAGATGAACCGCTGCATCGCCTGCTACCGCTGCGTGCGCTATTACAAGGATTACGCCGGTGGCGAGGATCTCGGGGTCTATGGCGCCCACGACAACGTCTACTTCGGCCGGGTCGAGGATGGCACCCTGGAGAGCGAATTCTCCGGCAACCTGGTGGAGGTCTGTCCCACCGGCGTCTTCACCGACAAGACCCACTCCGAGCGTTACAACCGTAAGTGGGACATGCAGTTCGCCCCCAGCATCTGCCAGGGGTGCTCGGTCGGCTGCAACATCAGCCCGGGTGAGCGCTACGGCGAGCTGCGCCGCATCGAGAACCGTTTCCACGGCGCCCTGAACCACTATTTCCTCTGCGATCGCGGCCGCTTCGGCTACGGTCACGTCAATCTGACCGACCGCCCGCGCCAGCCCCTGCTGCAGGATGGCAGTGACAAGCTGGCCATCACGGTGGATGGCGCCCTGAACCGGGCCGCGGATGCGCTGCGCACCGCCAGCGGCGTCATCGGCATCGGCTCACCCCGCGCCTCCTTGGAGAGCAACTTCGCCCTGCGCGAACTGGTGGGGGCCGCCAACTTCTACTCCGGGGTCGAGCAGAGCGAATGGAAATGCCTGCAGAAGATGCTGGACATTCTGGAGCACGGCGGCGTGCGCACTCCCAGCCTGCGCGACATGGAAGAGGCCGACGCCGTGCTGGTGCTCGGGGAAGATGTCACCCAGACCGCCGCCCGCATCGCCCTGGCCCTGCGCCAAGCGGTGAAAGGCAAGGGGCGCGAAATTGCCCGCAAGCTGAAGGTGGATCTCTGGCAGGTCGCCGCCGTGCAGACCCTGGCCCAGAACCAGCGCTACCCCTTGCTCATCACCAGTCTGGATGCCACCCGCCTGGATGACGTGGCGAGCAGCACCCTGCACGCCCCCCACGCGGATCAGGCGCGCCTCGGGTTTGCCATCGCCCACCTGCTGGATGCCAGTGCACCGGCACCAACGGATCTCTCCCCTGAACAGCAGGCCCTCGCCGCCCAATGGGCCGACCTGCTTGGCAACGCCAAAAAGCCCCTCATCATCGCAGGCAATGGTGCCCGCAACGAGGCGCTGATCGAAGCGGCCAGCAACATCGCCCGCGCCCTCAAGGGCCGTGGCCAGGCCGCGGAGCTTGCCCTGGTGGCTCAGGAAGCCAACAGCCTGGGGCTGGCCATGCTGGCCCGGCATGCCGCCCCGCTGGAGGCAGCCCTCGAGCGCATGGAAGGGGAAGAGAGGCTTGCCCTGGTCGTTCTTGAGAACGACCTCTACCGCCGAGCCCCCCGCAGCCGGCTGGACGCCGCTCTGGATCGCCTGCAACATCTACTGGTCATCGACCATCAGGAGACGGCCACCGCGAAGAAGGCGGATTTGGTGCTACCTGCCGCCAGTTTTGCCGAAGGCGATGGCACCCTGGTGAACATGGAAGGCCGCGCCCAGCGCTTCTTCCAGGTCTATGCTCCCGCCTTCTACAACGCCGATATCCAGGTGCGCGAGAGCTGGCGCTGGCTGGATGCCCTGCAAGGGAGCCAGCAACCGCGTTCGGTTCGCTGGAACACATTTGACGATGTGAGTCGCGATTGCGCCGCCAGCGCCCCGCTGCTCACCACCATGGGGGAAGCTGCACCCAACGCCGGCCTGCGCATTCGCGGCATGAAGCTCGCCCGGGAGCCGCACCGCTACAGTGGTCGCACCTCCATGCTGGCGAACCAGAACGTGAGCGAGCCCAGAGTCGCCCAGGATCCCGATTCACCGTTCGCCTTCTCCATGGAAGGCTACGCCGGTGCCCGCCAGCCCCTCTCCCAGGTACCGTTTGCCTGGGCGCCGGGCTGGAACTCCCCCTCCGCCTGGAACAAGTTCCAGGACGAGGTGGGTGGCAACCTGCGTGCCGGGGATCCCGGTCGCCGCCTGCTGGAGCCGGGCGAAGGCAACCTGGGCTGGTTTGGTGCCATCCCGGCCCCCTTCCAGCCCGCCGCATCCCTGCAGGTGGTGAGCTATGACCAGCTGTTCGGTGGCGAGGAGCTCTCCGCCAGAAGCCCGGTCATCCAGGCTCGCATGGGGGAACCCACCCTGGTACTGAACCCGGCGGATGCCGCGCGCCTGGCTCTGTCCCCTGACGCGCTGGTGGCCTTCTCCTGGGGTGGCAACCACTGGCGTCTGCGTCTGCGCCTGAGCGATGCGCTGGCTCCGGGCCTGGCAGGGTTGCCACTCGGGGTGAACGGCCTGCCGACCGCCCTGCACCACGCCCTGATCGATAACCTGCAGGAGGTCATCGCATGAGCGACTCTCTGATGGATCTGCTGATCGAGGTCGGCAAGGCCCTGGTCGTGCTCGTGGGGATCGTGGGGGCTGGCGCCTTCATGAGCTTCATCGAGCGCCGCCTGCTGGCACTGTGGCAGGACCGTTACGGCCCCAACCGGGTTGGCCCCTTCGGCCTACTGCAACTGGCGGCCGACATGGTCAAGATGTTCTTCAAGGAGGACTGGATCCCGCCCTTTGCGGATCGCCGGATCTTCGTGCTGGCCCCCATCATCGCCTTCACCGCCTTCATCCTGGCGTTTGCGGTGGTGCCCATCACCCCCACCTGGGGCGTGGCGGATCTCAACGTGGGGCTGCTCTATATCCTGGCGATCGCCGGGCTGGCGGTCTATGCCGTGCTGTTCGCCGGCTGGTCGAGCAACAACAAGTACTCCCTGCTCGGCAGCCTGCGCGCCTCGGCCCAGACCCTCTCCTACGAGGTGTTCCTTGGCCTCTCGCTCATGGGCATCGTCATCCAGACCGGCAGCTTCAACCTGCGTGACATCGTCGAGGCCCAGGCCGGCATGTGGAACGTGATCCCCCAGATCCTGGGCTTCGTCACCTTCCTGTTTGCCGGGGTCGCCGTCACCCACCGCCACCCGTTTGACCAGCCGGAGGCCGAGCAGGAGCTCGCCGACGGTTATCACATCGAGTACGCGGGCATGAAGTGGGGTCTCTTCTTCGTGGGGGAGTACATCGGCATCGTGCTGATCTCTTCCCTCATCGTGACCCTCTTCTTCGGTGGCTGGCACGGCCCCTGGCTGCCGCCCTTCATCTGGTTCGCCCTGAAGACAGCCTGTTTCATGGTGTTCTTCATCCTGCTGCGGGCCTCCCTGCCCCGCCCGCGCTTCGACCAGGTGATGTCCTTTGGCTGGAAAGTGTGCCTGCCCCTGACCCTGCTCAACATGCTGGTCACCGCTGCCGTGGTGCTGATGAATGCGTGAGCAAAACGAGATGGACATGACGATGATTCGGCCGTCTGCGGCAAGGAAACGCCCAGGCGCCAGTGCTGATAAATGTGCAGTGAGGCACCTATGAAAATTACGAGCATTATCAAGGGTGTTGGCACCCAGTTGCGCAGTCTTGGGATGGTCTTCTCCCATGCCTGGCGCCCCCGTGAAACCCTGAGCTACCCGGAGCAGCCGGTCTACGCCGCCCCCCGCTTTCGCGGTCGCATCGTACTGACCCGGGATCCCGATGGCGACGAACGCTGCGTGGCGTGCAACCTGTGTGCTGTTGCCTGCCCGGTCGGTTGCATCTCTTTGCAGAAGTCGGAGCGGGAAGATGGCCGCTGGTACCCGGAGTTCTTTCGCATCAACTTCTCCCGTTGCATCTTCTGCGGCCTGTGCGAGGAGGCCTGCCCCACCACCGCCATCCAGCTGACGCCGGATTTCGAGATGGGGGAGTATCGTCGCCAGGATCTGGTGTACGAGAAGGAAGATCTGCTGATAAGCGGCCCCGGCAAATACCCGGACTACAACTTCTACCGCATGAGCGGGATGGCCATCGACGGCAAACCCAAAGGGGATGCCGAGAACGAAGCCAAGCCCATCGATGTCAAGAGCCTGCTGCCCTAGGAGTCAATCATGGAACTGGCATTCTATGTCGCGGCCCTGGTCGCCGTTTACAGCACGCTGCGGGTGATCAGCACCAGCAACCCCATGCATGCGCTGCTCAATCTCATCATCTCCCTCATCGCCGTGGCCATGATCTTCTTCTGCCTGGGCGCCGCCTTTGCGGGGGCCCTGCAGGTGATCGTCTACGCCGGCGCCATCATGGTGCTGTTCGTGTTCGTGGTGATGATGCTGAACCTGGGGAGCGCCCAGGATCAGGAGAAGAAGTGGCTCACCCCCATGACCTGGGGTGGCCCGGCCCTGCTCTCCCTCATTTTGCTGGGCTTTCTGGCCCACGGCATTCTCGGCGTGACCGGCGGTGAACTGGGTCTGACCGAGGTCAGCGCCAAGGAAGTCGGTATCGCCCTGTTCGGCCCCTATGTGCTGGCGGTGGAGCTCGCCTCCATCTTGCTGCTGGCAGGTCTGGTCACCGCCTATCACCTGGGCCGCGAGGACAAGAGCGGGGAAGTGCTCTCCGTACCTCGCACCACACAGGAAGGAGGTCAGCAATGAGCGACATCCCCGTGGTGATGCATGGCTCGCTGCCGGCAGCCCGCCCCCTTTCCATCCAGCAAGCACAAGGAGCATGGCGATGAGTGGAATTCCCATGGAGCACGGCCTCCTGCTGGCGGCCATTTTGTTTGCCATCGGCCTGTGCGGCCTGCTGATACGCCGCAACCTGTTGTTTATCCTCATGAGTATCGAAATCATGATGAACGCGTCCGCCCTGGCATTCGTGGTGGCGGGTAGCCGCTGGGCCCAGGCCGACGGCCAGATCATGTACATACTGGTGATTTCTCTGGCGGCAGCGGAGGCCAGTATCGGCCTCGCCCTGTTACTGCTGCTCTATCGTCGTTACCACACCCTGAACGTGGACACTGTGAGCGAGATGCGCGGATGAGCCTCCTATATCTGACTTTCCTGTTCCCGCTGCTGGGATGGCTGCTGCTGGCCTTCTCCCTCGGCCGCCTCGGCGAGCGCACCTCGGCGCTCATCGGTGTCGGCAGCATCGGTCTCTCGGCCCTCACTACCCTGTGGGTCGGCATCGATTTTCTCAATACCATGCCGGAAGGCGGCGTCTATACCCAGACCCTGTGGCAGTGGATGACGGTGGGCGAGTTCCAGCCTGCCTTCCGTCTCTCCCTGGACGGGCTGTCGCTGACCATGCTGGGGGTCGTGACCGGGGTGGGCTTCTTCATCCACCTGTTCGCCTCCTGGTACATGCGCGGGGAAGAGGGGTATTCGCGCTTCTTCACCTACACCAACCTCTTCATCGCCAGCATGCTGTTCCTGGTGCTGGCCGATGACCTGCTGTTCGTCTACCTGGGCTGGGAAGGGGTGGGGCTGTGCAGCTACCTGCTGATCGGCTTCTACTACAAGGATCGCAACAACGGCGCCGCCGCCCTCAAGGCGTTCGTGGTGACCCGGGTCGGCGACGTCTTCCTTGCCATCGGGCTCTTCGTGCTCTACCGCGAGCTCGGCACCCTCAACATTCACGAGCTGCTGGTGCGAGCCCCTGCGATGTTTGCCGACGGCTCCCCTGCCCTGTCGTTCGCCTGCCTCATGCTGCTCGGCGGCGCGGTCGGCAAATCCGCCCAGCTGCCCCTGCAGACCTGGCTGGCGGACGCCATGGCGGGCCCGACCCCGGTCTCGGCACTGATCCACGCCGCCACCATGGTGACCGCCGGTGTCTACCTCATCGCCCGCACCCACGGCCTCTTCCTGCTGGCCCCGGAGATCCTCCATCTGGTGGCGCTGGTCGGTGCCATCACGCTAGTGCTGGCCGGTTTTGCCGCCCTGGTGCAGACCGACATCAAGCGGATCCTGGCCTACTCCACCATGAGCCAGATTGGCTACATGTTCCTGGCCCTGGGGGTCGGTGCCTGGGAAGGGGCCATCTTCCACCTGATGACCCACGCCTTCTTCAAGGCGCTGCTGTTCCTCTCCGCCGGGGCCGCCATCGTTGCGACCCACCACGAGCAGAACATCTTCAAGATGGGGGGGCTGCGCAAATCGCTGCCGCTGGTCTACGCCTGCTTCCTGGTGGGGGGCTCGGCCCTGGCCGCGCTGCCGCTGGTGACCGCCGGTTTCTACAGTAAGGACGCCATCCTCTGGCAGGTGCAGGCCAGTGGCCAGAGCGCCCTGCTGTGGGCCGGTCTGGGTGGTGCCTTCCTCACCTCCCTCTACACCTTCCGCCTCATCTTCATCGCCTTCCACGGCAAGGCGCAGACCCAGGCTCACGCCGGACAGGGCCTTGCCCACCATCTGCCACTGCTGGTGCTGCTGGTGCTCTCTACCGGGGTGGGTGCATTGATAGTGCCGCCGCTCGCCGGAGTACTGCCGGCAGGCCCCGGTGATCACATCGAAGAGGGACGCCATGGCCTCGAGATCCTCTCAGGCGTCATCGCCGTGGCAGGCATTGCGCTGGCCGCCTTCCTCTTCCTCGGCGAACGTCGCCTGGCGAAGGGGATCGCCGAGAGTGCACCTGGGCGGGCTCTGTCCACCCTCTGGTTCAATGCCTGGGGCTTTGACTGGCTTTATGACCTGATTTGGGTCAAGCCCTACCTGCTGGCGACTCGCCTGCTCGGCAAGGATCCGCTGGACAGGATGATGAACCTGCCCGCCGTGCTGGCCCAGGGGGGGCATCAGCTGCTGGCCTGGACCGTCTCCGGCAAGTTGCGCTGGTACGCAGCCTCCATGGGGATGGGCGCCGCCCTGATCCTGGCCCTGCTGCTGCTCGGCTGATCCATGAGCCCAATATTGTGTGGCAGGCTCAGCGCCTGCCCGACTAGAACCTAGATGAGAGCTGATATCGTGACCTTACTCTGGATCTTGCTAATTCCCTTCATCGGCGGCTTGCTCTGCTGGCAGATGGAGCGGCTCGGCGGACAATTCGTTCGCTGGGTGGCCCTCGCCTCCATGAGCGCCTGTCTGGTGCTCTCCAGCGCCATCTGGCTCGGTGGTGACTTCACCCTCGCCAGCCCCGGCCTCCCCGTCTGGGCAGCCGAGTGGCAACAACCCTGGATCCCCCGCTTCGGCATCTCCCTGCACCTCGCCGTGGACGGGCTGTCGCTCCTGATGGTGATCCTCACCAGCTTCATCGGCGTGCTGGCCATCCTCTGTTCCTGGAAGGAGATCGTCCAGCGCATCGGCTTCTTCCACCTCAACCTGCTGTGGATCCTGGGGGGCGTGCTCGGCGTCTTCATGGCGGTGGATCTGTTCCTCTTCTTCTTCTTCTGGGAGATGATGCTGGTGCCGATGTACTTCCTGATCGCGCTCTGGGGCCACTCGGTCACCGATGGCAAGTCGCGCATCAACGCCGCCACCAAGTTCTTCATCTATACCCAGGCGAGCGGCCTCATCATGCTGGTGGCCATCCTGGGCCTGGTACTGACCCACCACGCCGCCACCGGTGTCTTCACCTTCAACTATCAGGAACTGCTCAACACCCCCATGAGCAGCACGGTACAGTGGCTGCTGATGCTGGGCTTCTTCATCGCCTTCGCGGTCAAGATGCCCCTGGTGCCGCTCCATGGCTGGCTCCCTGATGCCCACAGCCAGGCGCCCACCGCAGGCTCCGTGGATCTCGCGGGCATCTTGCTGAAAACCGCGGCCTACGGCCTGCTGCGCTTCACTCTGCCGCTTTTCCCCGAGGCGTCCGCCGAGTTTGCCCCCTACGCCATGGTGCTCGGCCTCATCGGCATCGTCTATGGCGCCCTGCTGGCCTTTGCCCAGACCGACATCAAGCGGCTGGTTGCCTACACCAGCATCTCCCACATGGGCTTCGTGATGATCGCCATTTACTCCGGCAGCGAGCTCGCCCTGCAAGGGGCAGTGGTACAGATGATTGCCCACGGGCTCTCGGCCGCCGGTCTCTTCATCCTGTGCGGCCAGCTCTACGAGCGCCTGCACACCCGGGATCTGCGCCAGATGGGCGGTCTCTGGGGACGGCTGCGCTACCTGCCCGGCGTGATGCTGTTCTTCTCCGTCGCATCCCTCGGGATGCCGGGGACCGGCAATTTTGTCGGCGAGTTCCTGATCCTCATCGGCAGCTTCCAGGTGGCCCCCGTCATCACCGTCATCGCCACCTTCGGGCTGGTGCTGGCCTCGGTCTACTCCCTCATCATGCTGCAGCGGGCCTGCTTCGGGACGCCCCGGGAGGAGAGCATGCTCAAGGGGCTGGATACCCGGGAGCTGACCATGATGCTGACCATCGCCGGCCTCTTGGTGCTGCTCGGTCTCTATCCCCAGCCGGTGCTCGACACCGCCAGCAGCAGCCTCCTGAGCGTGCTGCACTGGTACGCGCTGCCGGGCACGGGGGCGCTGCAATGATGCTTTCTCTTTCGCCTTCCTTGTCCATGTCGGGAGCACTGTCATGACGTTTACTGTTTCTCAACTGCTGGCCCTGCTGCCCCTGTTGCTGACCACGGGGGCCATGGTGGCCCTGATGCTGGCCATCGCCTGGAAGCGCTGTGACGACACCGCCTTCGTGGTCACCATCATCGGCCTCAACCTCGCGCTCTTCTCTCTGCCCATCGTGATGGCCCAGGGGGATCAGGGGGTCACTCCCCTGCTGCAAGTGGACGCTTACGCGGTCTTCTACATGGGGCTGGTGCTCATCGGGGCCCTGGCCACCTGCACCTTCGGTCGCACCTGGCTCAAGGGCTATCCGGACAACCGGGAAGAGTTCTACCTGCTGCTGCTCATCGCCACCGCTGGTGGTCTGGTGCTGGCAGCCTCCCGTCACCTCGCCTCGCTCTTTATCGGGATCGAGATGCTGACCCTGCCCATGTTCGGTCTGGTGGGGTATGCCTATCGCGAGCGGCGCTCGCTGGAAGCCAGCATCAAGTACATGGTGCTCTCCGCCAGTGCCACCGCCTTCCTGCTGTTCGGCATGGCGCTGCTCTACGCCCAGGCCGGGAGCCTGAGCTTCAGCGATCTCGGTGTGACCCTGGCCCAGAGCCCGGCTCACCATCCGCTGCTGATGGGGGGCTTTGGCCTGATGCTGGTCGGCTTTGCGTTCAAGCTGTCCCTCGCCCCCTTCCACCTCTGGACCCCGGACGTCTATGAAGGGGCGCCGGCACCGGTGGCCACCTTCCTCGCCACCGTCAGCAAGATAGCTGTGTTCTGCGTGCTGCTGCGCTTCTACCTGGCAGTACCCGCCACCTCAGATCCCATGATCCACTGGCTGCTGGCGGCCATGGCGGTCGTCTCCATCGTGGTCGGCAACCTCCTGGCGCTGATCCAGACCAACATCAAGCGGATGATGGGTTACTCCTCCATCTCCCACTTCGGCTATCTGCTGGCGGTGGTGGTGGCAAGCCGCCTCGGCGAGATGCCGGTGGAAGCGGCGGGTGTCTACCTGCTGATGTACCTGTTCACCAGCCTGGGGGCCTTCGGCGTCATCAGCATGATGTCCAGCCCCTATCGCGGCAAGGATGCGGACTCCCTGCACAGCTATCGCGGTCTGTTCTGGAAGCGCCCCTATCTGACGGCGGTGATGACGGTGATGATGCTCTCGCTGGCCGGTATCCCCATGACGCTGGGCTTCATCGGCAAGTTCTACCTCATCGGCGTCACCGTCGATGCCAAGCTGTGGTGGCTCAGTGGCGCCATCGTGCTCGGCAGTGCCCTGGGGCTCTACTACTACCTGCGGGTCATGGTCACCCTCTACCTGCGTGAACCCGGCATGCAACTGCGCGATGCCAGGGCCGACTGGGCCTTCTCCTCCGGGGGCCTGGTGGTGCTGCTCTCCGCCATTCTGGTGGTATTGCTCGGCATCTACCCCCAGCCCGTCATCAGCCTGGTGCAGGGCTTCCAGCACGTGGTGCTGCGCTAGCCTCAGGTTCAGTTCACACAGCAAAACCGGCCTCCGTGGCCGGTTTTTTATGTCCGCCAAGGCCCGGTCCGGCTTGCTCGTCTGGCAGGCGATACCAGATCCCTCCCCTCAATCAATGCCATATCCTCCAGCAAGCAGCTGGCGGAGCAGCGAGCTGAAGACGGCCTCACCCCCATCGTGCTCGTCTCCTCCTGCCCTCCCCATTCTCAGACCCATGCCCATAAAAAAACCGGCCACAGGGGCCGGTTTTTGGTTTCTTGCTGATGCTTAGCCCAGACGGACTCTCGCGTTTCTGAACATGCGCATCCAGGCGCCATCCTCTCCCCAGTTGTCCGGGTGCCAGGAGTTGGCCACGGTGCGGAACACCCGCTCCGGGTGTGGCATCATGATGGTGGCGCGGCCGTCCGTACTGGTCACCGCGGTGATACCGTCAGGGGAGCCGTTGGGGTTGGCCGGGTATTGCACGGTGACGTTGCCGCGGTTGTCCACGAAACGCAGCCCCACCAGACCGCTCTGTTGCAGCGCAGCCAGGTGAGCAGCATCGCGCACTTCCACGCGCCCTTCCCCGTGGGAGACGGCAATCGGCATCACGGAACCCGCCATCCCGGCGAAGAAGGCGGACGGGGAGTCCTGCACTTCCACCAGGCTAAAGCGCGCCTCGAAGCGCTCGGAGCGGTTGCGCACGAAGCGCGGCCAGAGATCCGCCCCCGGGATGAGGTCACGCAGGTTGGACATCATCTGGCAGCCGTTGCACACCCCCAGGGAGAGGGTATCGCCGCGCTCGAAGAAGCGCTGGAACTGCTCACGGGCGTTGTCGTTGAACAGGATGGACTTGGCCCAGCCTTCGCCCGCCCCCAGCACGTCGCCGTAGGAGAAGCCGCCACAGGCCACCAGGGTCTGGAAATCTTCCAGCTTGATGCGCCCCTCGAGGATGTCGCTCATGTGCACGTCGACAGCGGTAAAGCCGGCGCGGTCAAAGGCGGCCGCCATCTCCACGTGGGAGTTGACCCCCTGCTCGCGCAGCACCGCCAGACGGGGAGAAACCCCGCGAGCGATATAGGGCGCGGCCACGTCGTCGGACGGGTTGTAGGTGAGCCTGGCCTGCAAACCCGGATCGGTGGCGTCCTGGCGGGCGGCATGCTCCTGATCGGCGCACTCCGGGTTGTCGCGCAGGCGCTGCATCTGCCAGCTGGTCTCGCCCCAGATGGTGCGAAGGGCGGTGCGGCTGGCGCGATACACTTCGCTGCCGGCACGCTGGAACAGGATGAGGTCGTCTTCGCGCACCGTGCCCAGCACATGGGAGCAGGCTGCCAGACCGTGACCGGCCAGCAGGGTCAGCACCGCTTCCTTGTCTTCGCGACGAACCTGGATGACGGCCCCCAGCTCCTCGTTGAACAGGGCCGGCAGCAGGTCGCCACCCACGCGATCGAGCTGGATGTCGAGGCCGCAGTGACCGGCAAACGCCATCTCGGTCAGGGTGACGAAGAGGCCGCCGTCGGAGCGGTCGTGGTAGGCAATCAGCTTGCGATCCGCCACCAGCGCCTGGATGGCGTTGAAGAAGCCCTTGAGCTGGACCGGGTTGTCCAGATCCGGGGCACTTTGCCCAAGCTGGCGATAAACCTGGGCCAGGGCCGAGGCGCCGAGGCGCTGCTTGCCGTTGCCAAGGTCGATGAGGATAAGGTCGGTCTCACCGAGATCGGTGCGCAGTTGCGGGGTCACGGTATTGCGCACGTCCTCGACCCGGGCAAAGGCGGAGATGAGCAGGGAGAGCGGCGAGGTGACGCTGCGCTCTTCCCCGTCCTGCTGCCAGCGGGTCTTCATGGACATAGAGTCCTTGCCCACCGGGATGGTGATGCCAAGGGCCGGGCAGAGCTCTTCGCCCACCGCTTTCACGGCTTCGTAGAGACCCGCATCTTCCCCCGGGTGGCCGGCTGCGGACATCCAGTTGGCGGAGAGCTTGACCCGCTTGAGGGAGCCGATATTGGCTGGTGCCAGGTTGGTCAAGGCCTCGGCCACCGCCATGCGGGCGGAGGCGGCATGAGAGAGCAGCGCCACCGGGGTGCGCTCGCCCATGGACATGGCTTCACCGTGGTAGCTGTCGTAGGTCGCGGCGGTGACGGCGCAGTCAGCCACCGGGATCTGCCAGGGGCCGACCATCTGGTCGCGGTTGACGAGGCCCGTTACGGTGCGATCGCCGATGGTGATGAGGAAGGACTTCTCCGCCACGGTCGGCAAGCGCAGCACGCGCTCGGCGGCGTCGCTGAGGGTGATGCCGTCCAGTTGCAGCGCCTTGCCCTGGGCGGGCAGGCTCAGCACGTCGCGGTGCATCTTGGGCGCCTTGCCAAGCAGCACGTCCAGCGGCAGATCGATGGGCTGGTTGTCAAAGTGATCATCAGAGAGAGTGAGATGCTTCTCTTCGGTGGCGGTGCCGATGACGGCATAGGGGGCGCGTTCGCGCTCGCACAAGGCCTTGAACAGAGGCAGCTTGTCCTGGGCCACGGCCAGCACATAGCGCTCCTGGGATTCGTTGCACCAGACTTCCAGCGGGCTCATGCCCGGCTCGTCGTTCGGAATGGCACGCAGGTCGAAGCGACCACCGCGATCCCCGTCGCTCACCAGCTCCGGCATGGCGTTGGAGAGACCACCGGCGCCCACGTCGTGGATGAAGACGATGGGGTTGTCGTCACCCAGTTGCCAGCAGCGGTCGATCACTTCCTGGCAGCGACGTTCCATCTCGGGGTTGTCACGCTGCACGGAGGCGAAATCGAGATCTTCGGCAGACTGGCCGGAAGCCATGGAGGAGGCTGCGCCGCCACCCAGGCCGATGTTCATGGCCGGACCACCCAGCACGATGAGGGCAGCCCCCACCGGGATCTCCCCTTTCTGGACGTGCTCGCTGCGGATGTTGCCAATGCCACCCGCCAGCATGATGGGCTTGTGGTAGCCGCGCACCTCGACGCCGTTGTGGCTCGGCACCTGCTCTTCGAAGGTACGGAAGTAACCCAGGATGGCAGGGCGACCGAATTCGTTGTTGAAGGCGGCGCCGCCAAGGGGCCCTTCCTGCATGATGTCAAAGGCGCTGACGATGCGGCTCGGCTTGCCGAAGTCCTGCTCCCAGGGCTGCTCGAAGCCGGGAATGCGCAGGTTGGAGACGGAGAAGCCCACCAGGCCCGCCTTGGGCTTGGCGCCACGCCCTGTCGCACCCTCGTCGCGGATTTCGCCGCCGGAGCCGGTGGCGGCACCCGGGAAGGGAGATATGGCGGTCGGGTGGTTGTGGGTTTCCACCTTCATCAGGATGTCGACACGCTCCTGGTGATACTGGTACTCACCGTTGGCGGGGCTCGGGAAGAAGCGGCCACCCTGGCTGCCTTCCATCACCGCGGCGTTGTCTTTGTAGGCAGACAGGACATGATCCGGCGTCTGCTCGAAGGTATTCTTGATCATCTTGAACAGCGACTTGGGCTGCTGCTCGCCGTCTATGGTCCAGTCGGCGTTGAAGATCTTGTGGCGGCAGTGCTCGGAGTTCGCCTGGGCAAACATGTAGAGCTCGATGTCGTTGGGATTGCGACCCAGCCGGGTGAAGTTGGTCACCAGATAATCTATTTCGTCATCGGCCAGGGCCAGACCCAGGGTCACGTTGGCCTCTTCCAGGGCGGCGCGACCACCACCCAGCACATCTACCTGGGTAAAGGGGCGCGGCTCGTGGTGAGCAAACAGGGCGGCAGCCTCGTTCATCTCGGCAAAGACCACTTCCATCATGCGATCGTGCAGCAGGGCCGCGATCTCGCTACGCTGGGCCACGCTCAGCTCACCCTTGGCCTGCACGTAATAGGCAATGCCGCGCTCCAGCCGTTTGACCTGTTTCAGGCCGCAGTTGTGGGCGATGTCGGTTGCTTTGGAAGACCAGGGGGAGATAGTGCCGGGGCGGGGGGTAACGAGGAACAGCTGACCGCTGGGGGTGTGTTCCGGGATGGTCGGGCCGTAGCGCAGAAGCTGGCCCAAGGTCGCTCGCTCGGGGGGCGACAGCGGGCTCGTCAGCTCGGCAAAATGCACGTATTCCGCATAGACGCTTGCTATCTCTACTCCTCTCTGTGCGCAGCTCTGCAGCAGCTTGTGGACACGAAACTCAGACAGTGCTGGGGCACCACGCAAGATTTCCATATACCTTTCTCACCAAGTTTTAGAGTGTGGGGGGATTTGAGACGCGCGTATTATAGGGATCAGGCCCATCCTGAACAAACGTTTTTCTCATCTCGCGCGGTGTGACTCCCTTCATACTCTCTGGTATAAAGGTGCCTCTTTTTTGACAAATGCCGATTTTTTCAACAAGGGTACTCACCTACTTGCGCTGCATTTTTCGACTGTTCATCGGGATGATGTTGACGCTGGCCCTGGCCGGTTGCGACTTCTACCACCCCTCCAGCCAACTGGAGCAGATCCGCCAGCGAGGCGAGATCCGGGTTGGCACCCTCTATGGCCCCACTTCCTATTACCAGCGTGACGACACCGCACTGGGGTTCGACTACGAGCTGGCGCAGCTTTACGCAGACTGGCTGGGGGTCAAGCTGACCATAGTACCGGCCTACAGCACCGCCGAGCTGGTCGAGCAACTGCAAAAGGGCAAGCTGGATCTCGCCGCCGCCGCCATCGTCGTGACCCCGGAGCGGCGCAAGTTGTTCCGCTTCGGCCCCGGCTTTTACCAGGTCTCCCCCAAGCTGGTCTATCGCAACGGCTCCCCCAGGCCCAAGAACCTCGGTGACATCAAGGGCAGCATAGTGGTGCCGGCGGGCTCCACCGGCGAGGACCTGATGAAGGAGCTGGCCAAGCAGTACCCCAACCTGAAGTGGAGCACCAATCGGGATGCGGACGTGGAAGAGCTGCTCAAGCAGGTGGCCGACGGCAAGGTGGACTACACGGTGGTGCAGGACACCATACTGGCCCGTACCCAGCGCTACTACCCCGAACTCACCGAGGGCTTGACCCTCGCCAGCAAGCAGACCGTGGCCTGGGCCATGACCAAGCTGCCCGACGACAGCCTCTACGCCAGCATCATCGACTTCTTCGGTCAGCGCTTCATGGATGGCGCCATCGCCAAGCTCGACGAGAAGTACTTCGGCCACGTGCAGAACTTCGACTTCGTCGACACCCGTACCTTCCTGCAACGGGCCAAGAGCCTGCTGCCCAAGTACCAGGCGCTGTTCCAGACCCACGCCAAGGATATCGACTGGCGGCTGCTGGCCGCCATCAGCTATCAGGAATCCCACTGGGATCCCCAGGCACGCTCCTACACCGGGGTGCGCGGCATGATGATGCTCACCGGCCCGACCGCCAAGGCGATGGGGGTAAACGATCGCACCCACCCGGAAGAGAGCATCAAAGGGGGCACCCGCTACCTGCAGGAGATGATGGCGAAGGTGCCCGACTCGGTCCCGGCGGACGAGAAAGTGTGGTTTGCCCTCACCGCCTACAACATCGGCTACGGCCACATGATGGATGCCCGCCGCCTGACCAAGGAGCTGGGCAAGAATCCGGACGCCTGGAGCGACGTGAAAGAGGTGCTGCCCCTGTTGCAGCAGTCACGCTGGCATCGCAAGGTGCGCTATGGCTATGCCCGTGGCGGCGAGGCGCGCAACTATGTCAACAACGTGCGCCAGTACTACCAGAGCCTGCTCTGGCTCGACAACGAACAGCAGAAGGCCCATCGTCGGGAGGAGCTGGACGAGGACGACAGCAGCGAGCCGGACGTGCCGGCGCAGCGTCCGGCCATCATCGCCGAAGTGGTCAAACAGATCATCACCCCCTAGCCTCGCCGGGGGTGTGTTTTCCTGCCCTGTTCTCTGTTACCATCCTTGGGTATACGAGGGGCGCTGGAGCGAACTTATTGCAATGTATTCATTGCGTTGCAGTTCCTGCCAAGGGCCCTTTCGGCCCCACGCAAGACCAGGGAGGAGAACAGGATGCGAGCACGCAGAAGAGCCATGTTGGCCCGAAAAACCAAATGTGCCTGGAGCCCGAGACGCAAGCTCAAGCTGGCCGACATGAAACGCAAGATCTGGCACAGAAACCGCTCCTTCACGCTGCTGATAGCGGAGCACACAGTATAAACCCGGCATCAGCCGGGTTTTTTTATGCCTTGTCAGGCTGCGCTTCAAACAGAACGGTGCGCTTGGAGACCAGGGTGTTGCAGTGGTTGCAAAAATAATCCACCGCGCCGCAAGCCCGAAGCCGCTCCAGCTCCTGCCCGCAGGCAGGACACAGGGCCCGGATGCGATAATGGGCCTGACACTGGCCACACGTCGTCTCGCGGCTGCGGCTGTCCAGTTCACCCTGACAGGCAGGGCAGGTCAGCGTGTTCATTCTCTTCTCGACTCCTCTGTTACGTCACTGTGCACCGGCGTCACTCGCAGCCCCTCCCCCGGTTTGTCTGCCCTGAGGAGGGCCACCAATAAAAACGGCTGCCGGTAAGGGCAGCCGCAGGGCTTTATTTCTTCGCTTTGGCCTTGAGCAAGCGCTTGCGCTGGCGTTCCTGGCTCAGGGTCAGGGTGTTCTTCTTGCCCTCGAACGGGTTGACCGACTCCTGGAACTCCACCCGGATCGGGGTCCCCATGATCTTCAACGACTTGCGGAAGTAGTTGATGAGGTAGCGCTTGTAGGAGTCAGGCAGGTCGTTCAACTGGTTGCCGTGGATCACGATGCGCGGCGGGTTGTAACCACCGGCGTGGGCATACTTCAGCTTGACCCGGCGACCGTTCACCATGGGCGGCTGGTGATCTTCCTGGGCCATCTGCATGATGCGGGTCAGCATGGCGGTGCTGGTGCGGCGAGTCGCGGACTCGTAAGCCTCGTTGATGGATTCGAACAGGTGACCGACGCCACTGCCGTGCAAGGCGGAGATGAAGTGCACCCGGGCGAAGTCGATGAAGCCCAGGCGTCTGTCCAGCTCGTTCTTGACGTCCTCTTTCACCTTCTGATCCAGGCCGTCCCACTTGTTGACCACCAGTACCACGGAGCGGCCGCTGTTGAGCACGAAGCCGAGGATGCTCAAGTCCTGATCCGTGATGGTCTCCCGGGCGTCAATGACCAGCAGGCAGACGTTGGCATCTTCAATCGCCTTGAGCGTCTTGATGACGGAGAACTTCTCCACCGTCTCGTGCACCTTGCCACGGCGACGCACGCCGGCGGTGTCGATGACCACGTATTTCTGATCGTCGCGCTCCATGGGGATGTAGACGGAGTCGCGGGTGGTACCCGGCATGTCGTAGACGATGACCCGATCTTCACCCAGCATGCGGTTGGTCAGGGTGGATTTGCCAACGTTGGGGCGACCGACGATAGCAAATTTGATGGGCAGGTCGGCGAACGGCGTCTCCTTGGTGTCTTCCCGGGTGTCGAGCTCACCGGCGGCCACCATGCGCAGCAGGGCCTCTTCGTCGAACTCCTCCAGCTCCTCTTCCTCTTGTGCCTCGGTGGCAGAGCCGACCAGGGTCTCGAGGTGAGGGGCCAGGGCCAGCTCCAGCAGGCTCAGTACGCCACGGCCGTGGGCGGCCGCCATCTGGTAGACCTCGCCCAGGGCCAGACCGTAGAACTCGGACACCGCGGAGTCACCGTCGATGCCGTCGGTCTTGTTGGCCACCAGAAACACCTTCTTGTGGGTCTTGCGCAGGTGCTCGGCGATGGCCTGATCCGCCGCGGTGAGACCGGCACGGGCATCCACCATGAAGAGCACCACATCGGCCTCTTCGATGGCCAGCAGGGACTGCTCGGCCATCTTCAGCTCGATCCCCTCCTCGGTGCCATCGATACCGCCGGTATCGACCACGATAAATTCCAGCTCGCCCAGCTTCGCCTGGCCATATTTGCGGTCCCGGGTCAGGCCGGGGAAGTCGGCAACCAGGGCATCCCGGGTACGGGTCAGGCGGTTAAACAGGGTGGATTTCCCCACGTTGGGGCGGCCCACCAGGGCAACTACAGGAGTCATAAAAGCCTCATTCTCAAGACGACAAAGGCTCCGGGTCCGAAGACCAGGAGCCGGATATTCACATTATCGGACGATCAAGGACGCTTGAGGGCGTACAACTTGCCGTCACGGCTCTGCACATACAGGGTGTCACCCTCCACCAGCGGAGCGGCATAGAGACCACTGCTGTCGAGCTGCTGCATGGCCTTGATGGTCCCGTCGGTACGGTCCAGCCAATACAGGTAACCTTCCACATCGCCGACCACCACATAGTCACCCAGGATGACGGGGGCGGTCACGGTGCGGTTTTCCAGCTGGGTGTTGGACCACAACTCGAGACCGTTGCGACGATCGACCGCAAACAGATGGCTGCGGCTGTCGGTCAGCACGATGGCATTGCCGGTCACCGCCATATCGCGATAACCGGAATACTTGCGCTTCCACACTTCGTCGCCGCTCATCAGCTTGCGCGCCATCAACTGGCCGTTGTAGGCGATGGCGTAGAGCTCATCACCGGCAATCAGCGGGCTGGCATCGACGTCCACCATCCGATCCAGTTCGGTGGCGCCGCGCGGGTCAGCCACCTTGGATTGACGCACCGGCTGGCCGTTGCTCAGCAGGGCGATGCCCACCTTGCCATCGGCGCGGCCATAGATGACGGCACCGTTGGTGATGATGGGGGCGCCGGCACTGCGCAGGGTCAGGGGCGGCTGCTCTTCGGACAGGGTCCACTGCAGCTTGCCCTCGTCGGTATCGAGCGCCACCAGACGACCGGAGGTGGTCAGCACCACCACGCGGCCATCCTCGACGGCGGGGCTCGCCACCACTTCCCCAGGTACCGTGGTCTGCCACAGCACTTCGCCGTTGGCCTCGTTCAGGGCGTAGACCACCCCGTTTTCGGACCCGAGGAACAGCTTGCCGTAGCGAGAGACCAGACCACCGGAGAGACGGGCACTACGCTTGTCGGCGTTGATGGGCAGATCTGCCAGATCCACGCTCCACAGCTCCTTGCCGCTCTCGCGCTCGAAGGCGGTCACATCGCCATCGCGGGCCGCTGCATAGATGCGGTCCTCTTCCACCACCGGCTTGAGCTGGGAGTAGAAGTCGCCGATGCCATCCCCGACCGAGGAGGACCATGCGGTATCGGCAGTGAACGCGGACTCGACCTTGGGCAGGGGTGCCATGGGGTTGAGATCTTCTTCCGAACTGAACAGGGAGCAGCCCTGCAAGGCGAAGGAGACAGCCACCCCCAGCGCCATTCGCTTGTACAGATTACGCATCCGGAGCCTCGCCCGCAGTGACGGCTGGCAGCGCCAGATCATCCATCTTCAGCTTGAGTTCGGCGCTGCTCTGCAGGCCGCCGGCATCCGCCGCCGCCTGATAGGCATCGCGCGCTTCTTCGGCCTTGCCCTGCTTTTGCAGGATGTCGCCGCGCACTTCCGCCACCTGGGCCTTGAAGGCGTCGTTGTTGATCTTGCCAAGCTGGGCCAGGGCCTCGTCAGCCTTGCCCTGATCGCTCAGGACCCGGGCCAGACGCAGGGCGGCGATGGGCTTGATGCTGTCATCGCCACTGGCGGCCACCTGGGTCAGCTGCTCGGCAGCCAGATCCAGCTTGCCCGCCTTGACGGCGGCCGCAGCCAGTTGCAGGGCAGCCAGCTCGGCATAGGCGTCACCCTTGTGGGCGGTAATGAAGCTCTTTGCCTGCTCCAGAGCGGCGTCATCCCCCTTGGCGAGCTGGGCGGTCATCTCGTTGTAAGCCTGGGAGGCGGCTTCCTGGTTGTTCTGCTGCATCTCGTTGTAGTAGCGCCAGCCAAAGAGGCCGACCAAACCGATCACGGTCCCGGCGATCACCGAGGTGCCGTTCTCTTTCCACCAGTTCTTGATGACCTCAACCTGTTGTTCTTCAGTGGTATACACTTCCACAGCTTACTCTCCTTTCGCTGCCAGCAGGGCGATGGCGGCATAGACCGAGACGGTCTGTTGCTCGGCCTGGCCACGCAGATATTTGATGGTGATCTCCCCGCTTTGCACCTCGGTCTCCCCAAGGATCAGGGCAATGGCCGCGCCGCTCTTGTCGGCACGCTTGAGTTGTTTCTTGAAGTTGCCGCCGCCGCAGTGGCTCATGAGGCGCAAGTCCGGCAGAGCATCGCGCAGGCGCTCGGCCAGAGCAAAGCCAGCCTGCTCGGTCCCCTCACCCACCATGCAGAGATAGACATCCACCGCCGGGCGGATGTCAGCATTGAGCTCGAGGGTTTCGAGCATCAGTACCAGACGCTCCATGCCCATGGCAAAACCCACCGCCGGGGTCGGCTGGCCACCGAGCTGCTCCACCAGACCGTCGTAGCGACCACCGGCACAGACGGTGCCCTGGGCCCCCAGGCTGTTGGTCACCCACTCAAACACGGTCAGGTTGTAGTAGTCGAGGCCGCGCACCAGACGCTCGTTCACCTCGAACTGGATGCCGGCCGCCGTGAGCAGGCGCTTGAGCCCTTCGAAGTGAGCCAGGCTCTCTTCGCCCAGGTGGTCGAACAGACGGGGGGCTCCCGCAAGGATGGCCTGCACTTTTTCGTCCTTGGAATCGAGCACCCGCAGGGGGTTGCTGTACATACGGCGCTGGCTCTCTTCGTCCAACTCGCTCTTGTACTGTTCCAGATAGGCGACCAGGGCATCGCGATAGGCGGCACGTTCGCTGCTCTGGCCGAGGGTATTGAGCTGCAGGGTCACGTGATCGCTGATGCCGAACAGACGCCACAGGCGGTGAGTCAGCATGATGAGCTCGGCATCGATGTCCGGCCCGTTGATACCGAACAGCTCGACCCCGAACTGGTGGAACTGGCGATAGCGACCTTTCTGGGGACGCTCGTGACGGAACATGGGGCCCATGTACCACATCCGGCGTTCCTGGTTGTAAAGCAGACCGTGCTCGATGCCGGCACGCACGCAACTGGCGGTCCCTTCCGGACGCAGGCTCAGGCTGTCGCCGTTGCGGTCTTCAAAGGTGTACATCTCTTTTTCGACCACGTCGGTCACTTCACCGATGGCACGCTTGAACAGATGGGTCTGCTCGACGATGGGCATGCGCACTTCGCTGTAGCCATAGCTGGCCACGACCTGGCGCAGGATCTGTTCTACTTTCTGCCATACCGGGCTCTGCTCCGGCAGGCAATCATTCATACCGCGAATAGCTTGGATCTGTTTTGCCACGTTGATACTCGAGAAAAAGAGGTAAAATTTGGCCGCATTATAGGGATTTTCGACCCCGAGGTAAAATCGGGTGCCCGGATGCGGGATGTAAAATCAACAACCTAAAGCCGGGGCCACCCCAGGTGGCCCCGTCATGGTTCAACCTTTGTCCACCTGGATCTGGTTGGCCGGATC
Source organism: Aeromonas sp. QDB68 (assembly GCF_027707405.1). Taxonomy (NCBI): domain Bacteria; kingdom Pseudomonadati; phylum Pseudomonadota; class Gammaproteobacteria; order Aeromonadales; family Aeromonadaceae; genus Aeromonas; species Aeromonas sp. QDB68. Next base: position 29,239 of record NZ_JAPCIQ010000007.1, read on the forward strand.
CAGCATGGCGGCCCGGGCACGGATGCGACGCTCCAGGGTCGGGATCAAATCCTTGTTGTCGAGCCGGTCGACCCGCTGGCCCCCCTCGTAGAAGGCACTCTTGTTGGCGGCGCCCGCAAGGCCGAGATCGGAAACCAGCGCCTCCCCCGGACCGTTCACCACACAGCCGATGATGGAGACATCCATCGGGGTGATGATGTCTTCGAGCCGCTCTTCCAGGGCGTTGACCGTGCCGATGACGTCGAACTCCTGACGGGAGCAGGAGGGACAAGCGATGAAGTTGATGCCGCGGGAACGGATGCGCAGGGATTTGAGGATGTCGAAGCCCACCTTCACCTCTTCCACCGGATCGGCGGCCAGAGAGATGCGCAGGGTGTCGCCAATCCCTTCGCTCAGCAACATGCCAAGGCCGATGGCGGACTTGACCGCGCCGGCGCGGAATCCACCCGCCTCGGTGATCCCCAGGTGCAGCGGCTGGTCGATCTGCTTGGCCAGCAGGCGATAGGCACCGACCGCCAGGAAGACATCGGACGCCTTGACGCTCACCTTGAAGTTCTCAAAGTTGAGGCGATCCAGGTAATCCACGTGGCGCATGGCGGACTCCAGCAGCGCCTCCGGGGTCGGCTCGCCGTATTTCTCCTGGAGATCACGCTCAAGGGAACCGCCGTTGACGCCGATGCGGATGGGGATGTTGTAGTGACGGGCACAATCCACCACCGCACGCACCCGCTCTTCGTTGCCGATGTTGCCCGGGTTGATGCGCAGGCAGTCGGCCCCGTACTCGGCCACTTTGAGGGCGATGCGGTAGTCGAAGTGGATATCGGCGACGATGGGGATGCGGGTCTGCTGCTTGATGAGCTTGAACGCTTCCGCCGCCTCCATGGTGGGGACGGAGACCCGGACGATGTCGGCGCCGACCCGCTCGATCCGCTGGATCTGCTCGACGGTAGCGGCCACGTCCGTGGTCTTGGTGTTGGTCATGGTCTGTACCGTGATGGGGGCATCGCCCCCAACCGGCACGTTGCCGACCATGATCTGTCTGGATTTGCGACGAACGATGGGTGATTCGTGTGCGGGCTTTTCGTGAACAGACATGGCGGACTGATTACTCCTGCGGCAGTGAGAAGCGGGCAGTCCGGCCGTTGTTGTAACGGCTCATGTCGAAGGACTTGCCCTGATATTCGAGATTGACCGCCATGGGCGCGCCAATGATGAATCTGAGTGGCTCGGGTCCTTCCAGTACCAGTTCGTCGTTCGCCTTCTTCAGACCGCTGAACAGGGTCTTGCCGTTGGCATCCTTGACGTCCAGCCAGCAATCGGCGGTGAAGCTCATCTTGAGCTGGGGCGCCTTGGCGGGCTCGGTGGTCGTGCTCTCGGCAGTCGAGACCGCACCGGAAACGTCCGTCGGGACGGCTGCGCTGGCATCCGTAGCGACCACAGGCAGGGTCGCGGTGGCACCGCTCACCACAACCTGGGTGGACACGGCATCGGACGCTACGGGCAGCACGGGCTCGGCGACCTCCACGGCGGGGGCAACATTCGCTTCCGGCGTATTGACGGTCGCGCTCATCTCGGTCGCCGCCAGGGCGTCGTCACCGGCGGAGCGGCGCGCCGTGCTCTGCCACCACCAGGCGACGGAGAGCCCGATCAGCACCAGGATCACCAGCCAGGTCACCACCTTGAGCCGGCTGTCATTGGCCTGCTGGCGGGAGCGACGGGAGAAGCTCTGCATGTCGATGTTGTCGGGGGGAGTGAGCCCCAGCTTTTCGTAGGCGGCGAGGATGGTCTCCTCGGGGATGCCCACGAGCTTGGCATAGGCCCGCAGATAGCCACGAATGAAGGTATGGGACGTGTGCTTGTCATAGGTATCCGCTTCGATGGCGGCGATCAGGGTCAGACGAAGGTGAATGCGGGACGCAACCTGTTCCCGGGTCCAGCCGAGCTGTTCACGGGCGTTGCGCAGCAGCTGGCCTGGGCCCGCTGCCTGGGAGTCGTCTTGGAAATCGTGTGGCTGTTCAGTAGTCATTGGCTAAGTAACGCTTGGCTTGTTGCGAAGTGGGATATTGCCTTACCAGCTCAGTCCCGAATTGGTGAAGTAATGCCGGTTTGTCCATGGCCTGGGCCAGCCGCAGCCGGAGCCAGAGGCTCTCCTCGTTCTCCTCTGCCACATCGGCAAAGCGCGCGAGGTAAGACTGGACATCAGGAAGCTTGCCATCTTTCATGGAAAGCTCGGCCATGTCCAGCAATAACCTAGGATTGCGGGGATTATACCCCAAGGCCAGACGATAATACTCGCTGGCCTTGTCATTTCTGTGATTTTGCATCGAGCAGAGCGCCGCATTCTCGTAGGTATCGGCGATCTTCACGTAATCGGGCTGGCTGACGGCCTGCAAGAACGCCTTTTCCGCTTCGTCGAAGCGGCCACGGTTGCAGAGGAAGGCGCCATAGTTGTTCATCGCGTCAGCATTGGACGGATCCATGGCCAGCGCTTTCTTGTAGCTCGCCTCGGCGGCCTTGAAATCCGACACCTGCTGGTAGAAATAGGCAAAACCGATGTAGACCTGAGGATTGTTGGGATCGTACTGAAGGGCGCGGTCGAGATTGAATTTGGCCTGCTCGGCATTGCCCTGGCGCAGATACTGGATACCCAGATCGAGACGAGTCTGGGCGGCGGCCTTGAGGTCGGGGCCCACTTCACGCTGGGTCGAATTCTGGCCAGCGTAAGTGGTCTCTGTGACACAGCCTGGCAGCGCACAGAGCGCTGCCACTACGATCAATGTACGGATATCCATTTCCTGTCTATACAATGGCTTAGGAGTTAAACCATTTTGACGGAAATCCCATCCTGTTGCATCCGATTTTTCATGGTGCGCTTGGTGCGGTCGATCACCTCTCCCACCAGCTGCCCACAGGCGGCGTCGATGTCGTCACCACGGGTCTTGCGCACGATGACGGTCAGGCCGTATTCCATCAACACCTTGGAGAAACGGTCGATACGGCTGTTGCTCGGCTTGCCAAACGGGTTGCCCGGGAAGGGGTTGAACGGGATCAGGTTGATCTTGCAAGGAGTTTCCTTGAGAACCTTGGCCAGCTCATGGGCATGCTGCATGTCGTCGTTGATGTGATCGAGCAGCACATACTCCACGGTCACCCGGCCGCCGTTGGCGTTGGACTTGGCCAGATAGCGGCGTACCCCGGCAAGGAAGGACTCGATGTTGTACTTGTCGTTGATCGGCATGATCTCGGAACGCAACTGGTCGTTCGGCGCATGCAGAGAGATGGCCAGGGCCACGTCGATCTGGTCGCCCAGCATGTCCAGCGCCGGCACCACACCGGAGGTGGAGAGAGTGACGCGGCGCTTGGAGATGCTGAAGCCGAAGTCATCCATCATCAGCTTCATGGCAGGTACCACGTTGGCGAGGTTGAGCAGCGGCTCACCCATGCCCATCATCACCACGTTGGTGATGGGGCGCTTGCCACCCACCACTTTGGCGGCACGCCATACCTGACCGATGATCTCGGAGACTTTCAGGTTGCGGTTGAACCCTTGCTGGGCGGTGGAGCAGAAGGTGCACGCCAGGGCGCAGCCCACCTGGGAGGAGACGCACAGGGTCGCGCGGTCCGCTTCCGGAATGTAGACGGTCTCTACCTCCTGATCGCCCACCTGCAGCGCCCATTTGATGGTGCCATCGGCGGAGCGCTGTTCACGGCTGATCTCGGGGGCACGGATCTCGGCAATGGCCTTGAGCCGCTCGCGCAGCGCCTTGTTGACGTTGCTCATCTGATCGAAATCATCACAACCGAAGTGATAGATCCACTTCATTATCTGGTCTGCCCGGAACGGCTTCTCGCCCAACTCGACGAAGAAGGCACGCATGGCATCCCGGTCGAGATCCAGCAGGTTGGTTTTTGTTTCGCTCATCAGGGGCCTCAGCTCACACACTTCATAAATTATCGGCTGACCTACGTCAGGGGGCGGCATTGTACAAATAATGGGTCTGGCTTTCCACCTGGAGAATAAGTGGATATTGGCAGGATGACCAAAAAACAAAAGGGAGCCGAAGCTCCCTTGGTCACCAGCAAACAACATCAGCCGCGCGGGCAGATCTCGTCGTCGGAGAAGAAGTAGGCGATTTCACGGGCGGCAGAGGCCGGGGCATCGGAGCCGTGGACGGCGTTGCGATCGATGCTCTCGGCGTAGCAGGCGCGCAGGGTGCCGGCCAGCGCCTCTTTCGGGTTGGTGGCGCCCATGATTTCACGGTGACGGCGGATGGCGTCTTCACCTTCCAGCACCTGTACCATGACGGGGCCAGAGGTCATGAAGCCGACCAGACCATCATAAAACGGCTTGCCCTGGTGCTCGGCGTAGAAACCGGCGGCCTGTTCGCTGGTCAGGTGCAACATCTTGGCGGCGATGACTTTCAGGCCGGCGCTTTCGAAGCGGCTGTAAATGGCACCAATCAGGTTCTTGCTGACCGCATCCGGCTTGACGATGGAGAAGGTACGTTCGATAGCCATTGAGTTCTTTCCTTAACTACAGAGTTTTATTGTAGGAATCCATGTTCGGCGGCGATTATACGTAAACAAAAAACGAAATAACACACAAAAAATCAACTTTTTGTTAAACAAAAGAATCCTTGAAACAACATGGTGACTCATCTTGTGCCAGGGCAGAGAGAAAAAATGTGCGCTTGCGCACGATCGGCATGCTAATGCCTCAAAACCGTATCAATTGCTCAGCAAAGCAGCACTGGAAAGGGCACCCAGAGGTGCCCTTGTGATGCCGCTCACTGACTCAGCGCGTCTCCGCCAGCAGGGTATGGGCGATGGTGCGCATCCCCAGGGTATTGGCCCCGGGCGCCCACAGACTATCGCCGTTTTCGCTGAAGCAGGCGGCGAGATCGACATGCAGCCAGCCTCTTCCCTCATCAGGGACAAAGCGGGAGAGGAAGCCTGCCGCATTGGAGGCCCCCCCCGGTCCGCCGCCCGGCACGGGGCGGCTGTTGGCGGTGTCGGCATAGTGGGACGGGCACTGCTGGCGATGCCAGGGCTCCAGCGGCAGCGGCCATGCTGGCTCCTGCTCCGCATCCGAATAGGCCATGGCGCGGCTCACCAGCCCCTTGTCCAGTCCAAACAGGGCGTTGTAACGCCCTCCCAGCGCCATCACGGCCGCCCCGGTGAGGGTGGCAGCGTCGATGATGAGCGGCGCACCAGACTCGCCGGCCAGTTGCAAGCCGTCGGCCAGGATCAGACGCCCTTCGGCGTCGGTGTTGACCACCTCCACCGTGGTGCCGTTCTTGTAGGTGAGGATGTCACCCAGCTTGTAGGCATGGCCGGATACCAGGTTCTCGGCGCAGCAGAGGATGAGCTTCACCCGCTTGTCGAGGCCACGCAGAATGGCCAGCGCCAGCGCGCCGGTGACGATGGCGGCACCGCCCATGTCGTGTTTCATGGTCAGCATGCCCTGGGAGGTCTTCATGGAGTAGCCGCCGGAATCGAAGGTGATCCCCTTGCCCACCAGGGCGGCAGCTACCGGCGCCTTGGGATCCTTGCCCGGATTGAAATCCAGCTCCAGCATCACGGGCTCGCGGTCACTGCCACGACCCACTTGATAGAGACCGACCCAGCCCGCCTGTTGCAGCGCCTCTCCCTTGAGGATGCGATGGCTGATCCGGTCCGGTGCCAGCTCGGTGAGGAAGGCAGCGGCTTCGACCGCCAACTCCAGCGGCCCCAGCTGCTCCGGGGTGGCGTTGGTCATCTCCCGCACCCAACGCCCGCACAGCCAGCGCGCCTCCAGCTCCTCCCTGTCCTCCTCGGACGAAGTGGCCCACTGCAACCCCACTTCCGCCTTGGGCGTCTGCAGCCCCTGGGCAAAGGCCCACTGCTGCTCCCGCTCCCAGTGGCCAGCCAGGACCACCTGCTGGATCCCCTGGCTGCACAGGCGCCGCGCCGCCTGCTGGATATCCAGCAAGGGAGTGGCGCTCACCAGATGGATCACCATGCCGTCGGCACGGTGGGAGAGCAGTGCCCCCTCCCCCCACTCGGCCGGTGCAAACTCTCGGCTCAACCAGACGTTCATGCGCACACCTCCTGCAACCAGCGGGCAATCGTGCGAAGACCATGACCCTTGGCCCCGGTCGCCCAGAGCTCATTGCCCGACTTCTGATAGGAAGCGGCCAGGTCCAGGTGCACCCAGCCCTTGCCTTCGTCACGGACGAAGCGCGACAGGAACGCCGCTGCCGTGGTGGCGCCGGCAGTGCCTTCGGCGGATGCCACATTGCCCAGCTCGGCAAAGGCCGAGGTGAGCTGGCCTGCGTGCCAGGGTTCGAGCGGCAGCGGCCAGGCCTTCTCGTTTTCGGCGTTGGCGGCAGCCAGCGCGCGCACCTGCTCCGCCTCATCGAGAGCAAACACGGCGTTGTAGTCGCGGCCCAGCGCGGTCTTGGCGGCGCCGGTCAGGGTGGCAGCGTCGAGGATGTAGGCAGCCCCGCTTTCGCTCGCGGCCAGCAGGCCGTCTGCCAGCACCAGGCGACCTTCCGCGTCGGTATTCTGGATCTCGACCGAGATGCCGTTGCGATAGGTGAGGATATCGCCGAGCTTGAAGGCGTGGCCGGAGACCAGGTTCTCGGCGCAGCAGAGGATGAGCTTGACCCGCTTGTTCAGGCCACGGCTGATGGCCAGCGCCAGGGCGCCGGTCACCATGGCGGCGCCGCCCATGTCGGACTTCATCGGCAGCATGTTGTCGGAGGACTTCATGGAGTAGCCGCCGGAATCGAAGGTGATCCCCTTGCCCACCAGCGCCGCGACCACGGGGGCGTTGGCATCCCCGGTCGGGTTGTAGTCGAGCTCCAGCAGCACCGGCTCGCGCTCGCTGCCACGGCCCACCGACCAGATCCCGATATGACCCGATTCACGCAAGGCTTCGCCAGCGGTGATGCGGGCGGTCACCTTGTCATCGCCGAGGCTGCGAATGAGCAGCAGAGCGGACTCCGCCAGGCTCATGGGGTAGATGGCTTCCGGGCAGCCGTTGGTCACCTCGCGCACCCAGTGGGTCGCCTTGAGCAAGGCGGCGAGTTCGGCCGCTTCCTGCTCGCTCTGTTCACCAAGATCGAGCTCGCGAACCCCCTTGGCGGCATAGAAGCCCTGGGCAAAGGCGTAACGACGCTCCCCATTCCACCCCTCGCCCACCAGCTTGATGCGCTTGATGCCGCTCGACTCGAGGCGTCTGGCAGCGCGCTGGATGGCGCGCAGCGCCTCCTTCTCCTGGCCAGCGGCCAGATGGAGATGGGCCTCGTCCCCGTTGAAACTGAGCAGGGCACCCTCGCCCCACTGGGCGGCGGCAGCCTGGGACGACAACCTTACGTTCATCATGTCAGCCATGTTCTCTTGCTTCCTTTTTATTGGCACTTTTATCAACGAATAGGGAAATCACGGGCACAAAAAAGGCCGCTCCCTCAAGGGTCACGGCCTTCACCATATCATTACTGCACCATGAGATGCTGCACGCGCAATTCACTCATGTGTAATTAAGGGGTCATCAGTGGCGCTCGGACGCCAGATTCAGGGTGTACTTGGGCAGTTCCACCACCAGATCCTCGTCCGCCAGTCTGGCCTGGCAGCTGAGACGGGATTCCGGCTCCAGCCCCCACGCCTTGTCCAGCATGTCGTCTTCCAGCTCGTCGCTCGGCTCGAGGGAGTCGAACCCTTCCCGCACCACGCAGTGGCAGGTGGTGCAGGCACAGGACTTCTCGCAAGCGTGCTCGATCTCGATGCCATTGCGCAGCGCGATATCCAGAATGGTTTCACCGGTCGCACCTTCGAGGGCCGCGCCGTCCGGACAGAGCTCGGGATGGGGCAGAATAATCAGTTTTGGCATATCACACCTTGTTGACGTTTTGTCCGGTCAGCACCTTGCGGATGGAGGCATCCATCCGGCGGGCTGCAAATTCGCCACTGGCAGCATCCGCTGCCTCGATGGCCTCTTTGATCTGGTTGGTGGTGCCCGTGCTGCGCATGGTCAGCAGATGGGCGATGGCGGCATCCAGCTCGGCCCGCTCGGCGGGGCTCAATAAGGCCTCGCCATCGGCGGCCAGCGCGGCGTTGAGACTCTCGACCACCCGGTCGGCCTCGACCTGTTGCTCCGCCAACATGCGGGCGTCCATGTCCTGCTGGGCATTGGCGATGGAGGCGCTCAGCATGTTGAGGATGTCATCCTCACCCAGTCCATAGGAGGGCTTGACCTGGATCTCGGCCTGCACGCCGGAGGATTTCTCCATGGCGCTGACCGACAGCAGACCGTCCGCATCCACCTGGAAGGTAACGCGAATGTGGGCCGCCCCCGCCGCCATGGGCGGAATGCCGGTCAGGGTGAAGCGGGCCAGGGAGCGGCAATCGGCCACCAGCTCGCGCTCTCCCTGCACCACGTGGATGGCCATTGCGGTCTGGCCATCCTTGAAGGTGGTGAACTCCTGGGCGCGAGCCACCGGAATGGTGGTATTGCGCGGGATCACCTTCTCGGCGAGGCCGCCCATGGTCTCAAGACCGAGGGAAAGCGGGATGACGTCCAGCAGCAGCATCTCGGCGTCGGGCTTGTTGCCCACCAGGATGTCGGCCTGGATGGCGGCACCGATGGCCACCACCTTGTCAGGGTCAATGCTGGTCAAGGGGGTGCGGCCGAAGAACTCGCCCACCCGCTCGCGCACCAGCGGCACCCGGGTCGAGCCACCGACCATCACCACTTCCAGTACCTCTTCCTGCTCGAGACCCGCATCGCGCAGGGCGCGCCGACAGGCCTGCAGGGTGCGCTTGACCAGGGGCTGGATCAGCTCGTCAAACTGGCTGCGGGTGACGGTACCCTGCCAGCCGGCAAAGGTGCAGGAAACGGCATCGGCATCGGTGAGGCCGTGCTTGATGCTGGCCGCCGCATCCAGCAACTCGCGCTGGGTACGGGCATCGAGCTGACCGGACAACCCGGCTTGCTCTTTGAGCCAGTCCGCCAGCAGATGGTCAAAATCGTCACCACCGAGTGCCGAGTCGCCACCGGTGGCCATCACCTCAAACACCCCGCGATGCAGGCGCAGGATGGAGATATCGAAGGTTCCGCCACCCAGGTCATAGACGGCGATCACCCCTTCCTGGCCGGAGTCGAGGCCATAGGCGATGGCCGCCGCCGTGGGTTCGTTGAGCAACCGCAGTACATGCAGACCGGCCAGTCTGGCCGCGTCCTTGGTGCCCTGACGCTGGGCATCGTCAAAATAGGCGGGCACCGTGATGACCACGCCGTCGAGGTCTCCCCCGAGGGACGCGGCACCGCGCTCGGCCAGTTTTTTCAGGATCTCGGCCGAGACCTGCACCGGGTTGACCAGCCCCTGGCGGGTCTGCAACTGGGGCATGCCCGTCTCGGTAGCCACGAACTCGTAAGGCTGCTGACGGGTATCGATATCGGCCAGCGCCTTGCCCATCATCCGCTTGACCGAGACGATGGTGTTGTGGGGATCGAGGGCCGCCTCACGCTTGGCATCGAAGCCAACCCGGATGGTATCGGCCTGGTAATGGACCACGGAAGGCAGCAGATCACGCCCCTGCTCGTCACAGAGGGTGTCGGCCTGGCCGCTGCGCACGGCGGCGACCAGGGAGTTGGTGGTGCCAAGATCGATGCCGACGGCACGTTTATGCTGGTGAGGCGCGGCGCTCTGGCCTGGCTCGGCAATTTGCAGTAATGCCATGGGTAATCACAATTCCTGCGTTAGAGGGTCAAGACTCGAACAGCGAGTCTTCGAATCGTTCCAGCTCCTCGAGGAGCTTGTCGACAAATTTGAGCTTGCGAACGCAATCCGCCGCCTGCAGATCCTCACCCCTGGTGAGAGAGTCGGTCAGCCGTTGCATCAACGCCTGGTGATCATGCCTGATCTCCTGGCGAAAATCCTTGATGGCGCCCTCAGGGTCGGCGTCGCCCTTGAGATCAGCCAGCCGCTCTCGCCACTCCAGCTGTTGCATCAGAAAGGCAGGATCTTGCAGTGTCTGCTGCTCGCCGCGAATATCTGTGCCCCGCAAGGAGAGCAGGTACTCGGCTCGGCGCAAGGGGGCCTTGAGGGTGGTAAACGCATCGTTGATCTGGGCAGCACGCTGCACGGCAGCAAGCTGCTCCCGCTCGGGGGCAGTCGCAAAACGATCGGGATGGAACTGGGTCTGCAGCTGACGATAGGTGTCAGCCAGTTGGCGAGTATCGAGCTCGAAGCCCTCAGCCAGCCCGAACAGCTCGAAATGATTCATCCTTCGTCCTCAGACAATAGCGCTGGGAGTGCAACCACACTCGTCTTGAACTTGAAAGCAGTGGCATGGACTGGCGTCCACACCACTGTGTTGATGAGCAAGGTGTTGATCACAAGAGACTCGCCGCAACAGGGCTCACCCTTGGGGCTGCGAGGCCTTGCAAACATGGGCGATCGGTCAATCGAACCACTTACACGCTGAAGCTTTCGCCACAACCACATTCGCCCTTGGCATTCGGGTTGTTGAACTGGAAGCCCTCGTTGAGGCCTTCCTTCACGAAGTCCAGCTCGGTGCCATCCAGGTGGATCAGGCTCTTGGCATCCACGATGATCTTGACGCCTTTCTGCTCGAACACCTGATCCTCGGCAGCCAGCTCATCCACGAACTCGAGCACATAGGCAAGGCCAGAACAGCCGGTCGTCTTGACGCCGAGGCGCAGGCCAATGCCCTTGCCCCGGTTGATCATGAAGGAGGAAACCCGCGCCGCTGCGGCATCTGTCATGGTTATGGCCATACTGCTCTCCGGACCTTAAAGACCTTTCTTCTGCTTGTAATCGGCGATGGCGGCCTTGATGGCATCCTCCGCCAGAATGGAGCAGTGGATCTTCACCGGCGGCAGCGCCAGCTCTTCGGCGATGTCGGTGTTCTTGATACCGGCCGCTTCGTCCAGGGTCTTGCCCTTGACCCACTCGGTCACCAGAGAGCTGGAGGCGATGGCGGAACCACAGCCGTAGGTCTTGAATTTGGCATCTTCGATGATGCCATCGTCGCTGATCTTCAGTTGCAGCTTCATGACGTCACCACAGGCCGGTGCACCGACCATACCGGTGGCGACGCTGGGATCGTTCTTGTCAAAACCACCGACGTTGCGGGGATTCTCGTAGTGGTCGATTACTTTTTCACTGTAAGCCATATCTAACTCCTGCTAATTCCGTTGTTCACCAGATCCTTGCCATGCTGGCAAGGATCAGTGATGTGCCCATTCGACCGTGTTCAGATCGACGCCATCCTTGAACATCTCCCACAGGGGGGACATCTCGCGCAGACGACCGATGGAGTCGCAGATGAGCTTGATTGCGTAGTCGATCTCTTCTTCGGTGGTGAAGCGACCGATGCTGAAACGGATGGAGCTGTGTGCCAGCTCGTCGTTCAGACCCAGGGCGCGCAGCACGTAGGAAGGTTCCAGGCTGGCCGAGGTACAGGCAGAACCGGAAGAGACCGCCAGATCCTTCAGTGCCATGATGAGGGATTCACCTTCCACATAGGCGAAGCTGACGTTCAGGTTACCCGGTACACGCTGATCCAGATCCCCGTTGATATAGACTTCTTCGATGTTCTTGATGCCATCCCACAGACGCTGGCGCAGGGCCATGATGTGCTGGCTCTCGCTCGCCATCTCTTCCTTGGCGATGCGGAAGGCTTCCCCCATGCCGACGATCTGGTGGGTTGCCAGGGTGCCGGAGCGCATGCCGCGCTCGTGACCACCGCCGTGCATCTGGGCTTCCAGACGAACACGGGGCTTGCGGCGCACATACAGGGCGCCAATGCCTTTCGGGCCGTATACCTTGTGGGCGGACATGGAGAGCAGATCAACCTTGAGAGCTTCCACGTCGACCGGGATCTTGCCCACGCTCTGGACGGCGTCCACGTGCAGCAGGATCTTGCGGGAACGGCACAGCTCGCCGATGGCAGCGATGTCTTGCACCACCCCGATCTCGTTGTTGGCGTGCATGATGCTGACCAGGATGGTGTCATCACGCAGGGCGCCTTCGATCTGCTCAAGAGTGAACAGGCCGTTGGGCATGGGCTCGAGGTAGGTCACCTCATAGCCTTCACGCTCCAGTTGGCGGCAGGTATCCAGCACGGCTTTGTGCTCGGTCTTGGAGGTGACGATGTGCTTGCCCTTGCCGGCGTAGAAATGGGCGATGCCCTTGATGGCCAGGTTGTTGGACTCGGTCGCACCGGAGGTAAAGACGATCTCGCGCGGGTCCGCGCCGATCAGCTCTGCCACTTGATTACGGGCCAGATCCACCGCCTCTTCGGCCTGCCAGCCGAAACGGTGGGAACGGGAGGCTGGGTTGCCGAACAGGCCGTCCATGGTGAGGCACTGCATCATTTTTTCTGCGACACGCGGGTCCACCGGACAGGTTGCCGAATAATCAAGGTAAATAGGCAGTTTCATCTTTTTCTCCGTTACGACGGGGTCACACAGCGACTCGTCGTGGAAAGCACGTTTATAGTTGGACTTTCAAGCTCACATCACCGCGTTCGGCCCGATCAACCAGGGACAACACGGTCTTCATTTGTTCATCTTGCTTGCCGGCGATACGGCGCACATCGGCCTGACCAACCAGCTCGGCCAGGGTGATATCCCCCAGGAAACTGGAGATGCGTTCGCTCAGATCCCGCCACAAGGAGTGGGTCAGGCACTGGGTACCACCGTGGCAGCCCCCTTTGCCGAGGCACTTGGTCGCATCGACCGATTCATCGACCGCGGTGATCACCTGACCGACCGAGATCTCGCCAGGGGCCAGACCGAGGCGATAGCCGCCACCGGGGCCACGTACGCTGCTCACCAGACCATGCTTGCGCAGACGGGCAAACAGTTGTTCCAGATAGGACAAGGAGATGCCCTGGCGCTCTGAAATATCAGCCAGGGGCACGGGCCCCTGCTCTGCATGCAACGCCACGTCGAGCATGGCTGTCACCGCGTAACGTCCTTTTGAGGTCAGTCTCATATGCCTTACCGTTTGCGAACCAATCAATATGTGGCATATGGTCACATACCCGACTAAATCAGTCAAGTATATGCTTGAGTAAATCAGTCGGGATTAATCCTGTGCCCTGGACTTCTGGACAGAGGTGAGAATGCCCCGCAGGATGTTCAACTCCACCGCTTCGGGTCTGGCCCGGTTGAATAGACGACGCAGTTTGCTCATCACATGGCCTGGATGGTCATCGGCAATGAATCCCGTCTTTTGCAACGTCTGCTCCAGATGCTGATAAAACCCTTCCAGTTGCTGGGCGCTGGGGTACTCGACCCGCTCCTCCTCCGGGGCCGAATGCTCCTGGTTCTGTACTTCCAGCCAGCGCATCCGCACCTCGTAACAAAGGGTCTGCACTGCCATGGCCAGATTGAGGGAGCTGTATTCTGGATTGGCGGGAATGGCCACATGGAAGTGGCATTTTTGCAGTTCGTCATTGGTGAGGCCGGTGCGTTCACGGCCAAACACCAGCGCGACCGGGTGCTCCATGCCCTCGGCAACCAGCTTCTCGCCCGCTTCACGGGGATCCAGCATGGGCCAGCTCAAGGTGCGGGAACGGGCACTGGTGCCGATGACCAGACCACAGTCGGCAATGGCTTCATCCAGGGTCGGCACGATTCGGGCGCGAGCCAGGATATCGCTGGCCCCCGCCGCCAGGGCGACGGCCTCCTCATCCGGCTGGGCCTGGGGATCGACCAGCACCAGTTGAGTCAGCCCCATGGTCTTCATGGCCCGCGCCGCGGATCCCATGTTGCCGGTGTGAGAGGTGTTTACCAACACGATACGAATCTGATCCAACATGCCCAGTCAATCTTCAGTCAAAAATGGCGCGCAATTGTAACATAACCAATCGCTATTTTGGCACCGCTTCCGACCAGGCATTTCTGCACAAACAGGCAGATGATACATCCCCACCCTGCGTGGTCACGCTGACAGTGGGGGACTGCGGCTCAAGTTCACCTGTTCCGCAGCACTCGGGCAAGAAAACGGCTCAGCCCATTGTCGCGGCAGTGGGCACGTGCGTCTCGCGGGCCCGCTCGATAAAGGTCGCCAGATCCATCAGGGGGTATTTCATCAATCCCAGCCCGTCCAGATCCAGGCTGTCCATCAGATTTTTCACCTCCAGGCCTAGCTCGGTATCCCCCTCTATCTTCAGTCGGCGCTGGAAGAAGAGGGAATCCGGGTCTTCACGGCGCCCGGCGATCAGAACAAGATCCTGGCTATTGCCGCTGAAACAGACATCGGCGTGTTCACACTCCCTCGCCACTACCAATTTGCCCCCCTGCTCGCTGATAAACCAGCATAACCCCAGATCGCTGACTTCCACTTTCAGCCACTTGCCCGCAAGAAACGCAAATTCCCCCTCTTCGATGGCCTCCCGGAATACCCTACCCAGCAGGGCCTCCATCAGGTTTTGTTGCAGCGGGAAGGGCACCAGCTTGAGGGGGTGGCGCAAGAGACGGGGTGCCTGTTCGACCAGGCGACGTTGCAGATGTTGAAACACGATAAACTCCCAGTTTTTTGCGCATTCAAGCACAGCCCCTTCGGCAAGATCCTGTTGAAAATCAAACTTGTGCCCACTTACCTCAAGAAGGGTAAAGCCACCTAAAGCTGCCTCAGGTCAAAAAGCGGGAGGGCAAGCATGAATACAATCGGGCCACTTTTGCATTTTTGCCCTCTCGGAGCGTACCCGATGGAATTACTCTGCCCGGCAGGCAGCCTGCCGGCACTGAAGACAGCCGTGGATAACGGGGCCGATGCGGTCTACATCGGCTTCAAGGATGACACCAATGCCCGCCACTTCGCCGGGCTCAACTTCACCGACAGCAAGCTGGAAAGAGCGGTTGACTATGTCCACCAGCATGGCCGCAAGCTGCACATCGCCATCAATACCTTTGCCCACCCGGGCTCCGACGCCCGCTGGAAGCAGGCCGTGGACAAAGGGGTGGCGCTCGGTGCCGATGCCCTGATCATCGCCGATCTCGCCGTGCTCGATTATGCCAGCCGCCGCCATCCCGACATGGAGCTGCATGTCTCGGTCCAGGCCAGCGCCACCAACGCCGCCGCCATCCGCTTCTACCAGCAGCACTTCAACGTCGGCCGGGTGGTGCTGCCGAGGGTGCTCTCCATGCATCAGGTCAGGCAGCTGGCCCGCGAGACCGACGTCGGCCTCGAGGTGTTCGCCTTCGGCAGCCTCTGCATCATGGCGGAAGGGCGCTGCTACCTCTCCTCCTACATGACCGGCGAGAGCCCCAACACCGTCGGCGCCTGTTCACCGGCCAAGTTCGTGCGCTGGGAAGAGACCCCGAGCGGCCTAGAATCCCGCCTCAACGAGGTGCTGATCGATCGTTACGGCCCGGGGGAAAATGCCGGCTACCCGACCCTGTGCAAGGGGCGCTTCGAGGTGGATGGCCAGACCTATCACGCGCTGGAGGAGCCCACCAGCCTCAACACCCTCGGCCTTCTGCCCGAGCTGTTCCAGACCGGCATCCAGTCGGTCAAGATCGAGGGACGCCAGCGCAGCCCCGCCTATGTGGAGCAGGTGACCCGGGTCTGGCGCGCCGCCATCGACGCCTATCAGGCCAACCCCGAGGCCTATCAGGTCAAGGCCGAGTGGGATGCCCAGCTCGCCCGCGTCTCCGAGGGGAGCCAGACCACCCTCGGTGCCTATCATCGCCAGTGGCAATAAGGAGCACTGCTCATGAAATTCTCTCTCGGCCCCCTGCTCTTCTACTGGCCCAAGGCCGACACCCAGGCCTTCTATCAGGCGGCCGCCGCCAGCCAGGCCGACATCATCTATCTGGGGGAAACCGTCTGCAGCAAGCGGCGCGAACTCAAGGTGGATGACTGGATTGCCCTCGCCCGTCAGGTGGCGGGCTCCGGCAAGCAGGCGGTACTCTCCACGCTGGCGCTGATCTCAGCTCCCTCCGAGCTCAAGGAGGTAAAGCGGCTGGTCGACAACGGCGAGCTGATGATCGAGGCCAACGATCTGGGGGCGGTCCAGCTCGCCAGTGAAGCCGGGCTGCCGTTCGTCTGCGGCCCCGCCATCAACGCCTACAACGCCGACGTGCTGCGCATGCTGCTTAAACAGGGGATGCAGCGCTGGGTGATGCCGGTGGAGCTCTCCCGCGACTGGCTGATGCAGCTCAATCAGGATCTGGGCAGGGAGCGCCAGCAGTTCGAGGTGGAGGTGTTCGCCTATGGTCATCTGCCGCTCGCCTACTCGGCACGCTGCTTCACCGCCCGCTCCCTTGACCGGCCCAAGGACAACTGCGAACTGGCCTGCATCGACTACCCCACCGGGCGACTTGCCAGCAGCCGCGAGGGGCAGAAGGTGTTCAACCTCAACGGCATCCAGACCCAGTCCGGTTACTGCTACAACCTGGGTAACGAGCTCAAGGGGATGGAGGGCCTGGTGGATGTGGTGCGCCTCTCGCCCGAAGGCATGGAGACCCTGACGATGCTGGAGCGCTTCAAGGCCAACGAACAGGGGATGGCCCCCCTGCCCTTGCTGCAGGAGCGGGACTGCAACGGTTACTGGCGCCAGATCCCCGGCATGAGCCTGGTGGAGTAGCGGCACACCCCGTGTCACCAGACAGCAAAAAGGCCTCGTCAAGAGGCCTTTTTCGTGGGGATCAAACCCGTTTAGTCACGCTTTGCCGCTCTTGCCCTGGGCTCCGGGTGGCTGGGGCTTGCGCGCCATCAGTTCCAGCTCCAGCAAGGCATAGCGATGCTCGATGAAGTCATAGACGTTGTTGGCCAGCGCCAGCTTGAAGTAGCTGATGGCTTCCTTGCGGTTACCCTTGGCCAGCTCGAACTTGCCGAGGTAGAAGTAGGTCTCGCACAGGCGCTCGGCGAGCTCCCTGTTGTCCTTGACCCCTTTCACCACGTTGCTCATCAACTGGGTGGCATTGATGTCGCCCGTATAGAGGCGCACCAGATCCCAGTTCCAGGCGTCGTCGTCATACTTGTTGAGCCGCTCGCGCATCCGGCTCATGGCCGCCGGTCCGTTGAGCTTCTGCTCGGCCAGATAGAGCCAGATCACCCGATAAGGGTCTTCTGGTTGCGCCTCGTAGAAGCGCTTCATATCCGCCGCGGCAAGCTCGGGGCGATTGCCGTAATAGAGCGCGATTCCCCGGTTGAGATAGGCGTAGTCGTAATCCGGGGCGAGCTCCAGGGCGGAGTCGAACGCCTCATAGGCCTCGTCGTAGTTCTGCTGTTGAACCAGATAGACGCCGATGAAGTTGTAGGCCTCGGCAAAATCCGGCTTCTCCCGCAGGGCGCGGTTGAAGTCGAGTCGCGCCAGGGAACGCAAGCCCACCCGGTCAAACACCACGGCACGCTCATAGAAGAGTTCTGCCCGCTGTTCGGTCGTCAATTCCATTTCACTGAGCATCTGCCCGAGTCGCGCCAACGCCAACTCGCTCTGGTAGGAGACCTGCAAGGGGGTCGCCAATACCAGTGAAGCGGGTTGCGGCTTGGGAACTTGAGGCGCTTTTACCTGACTGCTACTGCTGCAACCCCACAAGGGGAGCAACAACAGGATACCCGTGAGGTATCCAATCCCTATCCTGACGTTCAATGAACACTCCGACGCTTACGCTTGACCCCGCATATGGTAAAGATCACGGGGCCGTTTGTCATGTGGCGCAGCCCCTCTCCCTCAAATAAATCAGGATTCGACAGGGTATCCGGCATCGCTCCAGCCGCGAAAGCCTCCATCGACGCTGACGACCCGGGAATAACCCATCTTCTGCAGGTTATCCGCCACCAGGATGGAGCGAAATCCCCCACCACAATAGAGGTAGAGTTCGGTGTCGGGATCCGGATACCGGGTCTCGATGTCACGCTCTATCACCCCGCGCCCGAGATAGGTGGCCCCCGGCAGATGGCCCCTGGCCCACTCGCTCTCTTCGCGCACGTCGATCAGATGAAATGCTCGGCCCTCATCCTGCCAGCGCTTGATCTGATGCACATCGGTTTCCTGCACCTGCGGGCGGATGGCCTCTACCAGGGCCAGAAAACGGGGATTGTGTTGCATGGGCTTGCTCCTTGCTTTGGGTAATGGATGCTGGGTTGTGGGGAGCATCATGACTCACCCCGGCCACAAGAGAAAGGGCGCCTTGCGGCGCCCTTGTCTGTTACGGCAGGATCTCTTGCTGATCCGCGCCCTCTTTTTCCACCTGGGTCGGCAGCATGTGCTCCCGCTTGATCCCGAGGAACATGGCTGAGGCGCTCGCCACATAGATGGAGGAGTAGGTCCCGAAGGCCACCCCGATCACCATGGCGATGGAGAAACCGTGGATCAGAGGCCCGCCTTTGAGCAGCAGCGCCACCACCACCACGAAGGTCAACCCCGAGGTGATGATGGTCCGGCTCAGGGTCTCGGTCATGGAGAGATCCATGATCTCCGCGGTGTCCCCACGGCGTACCTTGCGGAAATTCTCCCGCACCCGGTCGAACACAACGATGGTGTCGTTCAGGGAGTACCCCACCAGCGTCATCAGCGCCGCCAGCACGGTCAGGTCGAACTCGTACTGGAAGTAGGCAAAGATGCCGAGGGTGATGATCACGTCGTGAGCCAGGGAGAGGATGCCACCCGTGGCCAGACGCCACTCGAAGCGCACCGCCACGTAGATCAGGATACAGAGGATGGAGGCCAGCATGGCCAGGGCACCGTCGGTGGCCAGCTCGTCACCCACGGAGGGACCGACGAACTCGACACGCTTGAGCACGGCGCTCTCGTCGACCAGCTTGGCGGCCGCCAGGACCTCGTTGCCCTGCTGCTCGACCTTGACGCCCTCTTGGGGGGCCATGCGCACCAGCACATCACGGCTGGAGCCGAAGAACTGCAGGGTCGCCCCGTCAATCTTCTGCTGATCCAGCGCCTCGTGCATCTTGTCCAGGCTCACCGACTGCTGGAACCCCACCTCGATGGTGGTACCGCCGGTGAAGTCCAGCCCCCAGTTCAGGCCACGATCGTACAGAACGTAGAGGGCGAGCACCGTCACCAGAGCAGAGAGGACCATACCCAGCTTGGCGAAACGCATGAAGGGGATGGGCTTTTCAAAATGTAGAATTTGAAACATGTCTCTTCCTTAGATCGGCAGCTTGTCGATGCGCCGTCCACCCCAGGCCAGGTTGATGATGGCGCGGGATACCGTGATGGCAGTGAACATGGACGCCGTCAGGCCGATCCCGAGGGTCAGGGCGAAGCCCTTGATGGCACCGGTACCGATACCGAACAGGATCACGCAGGTGATGAGCGAGGTGACGTTGGAGTCGGCGATGGTGGAGAAGGCGCGATCAAAGCCCAGGTGAATGGCTTGCTGCACCCCGCGACCATTGCGGATCTCTTCACGAATACGCTCGTAGATCAGCACGTTCGCATCCACCGCCATCCCCAGCGTCAACACGATACCGGCGATGCCCGGCAGGGTCATGGTGGCCCCCGGGATCATCGACATGATACCGACGATGAGCACCAGGTTCATGGTCAGCGCCAGATTGGCCACCCAGCCGAAGGCACGGTAGTAGATCCCCATGAAGAGCACGATCACCAGCATGGCCCAGCCGATGGCTTCCATCCCGCTGTCGATGTTCTGCTGACCCAGGCTCGGGCCTATGGTGCGCTCTTCGACGATCTGGATCGGGGCAATCAGGGCACCGGCACGCAGCAGCAGCGCCAGGTTGTGGGCTTCGTTGGCGTTGTCGATCCCGGTGATGCGGAACTGGCTACCCAGGCGAGACTGGATGGTGGCGACGTTGATCACCTCCTCCTGCTTGCGGAACTTGCGCTTGCCGTCCGGACCAGGCTGACCCACCGGCTTGTACTCGATGAAGACGGTCGCCATGCCCTTGCCAACGTTGTCCTTGGTAAAGTTGGCCATCTTGTTGCCACCCTGACCATCGAGCTTGATGTTGACCTGGGGACGGCTGTATTCATCGAAACCGGACTGGGCACCCACGATGTGGTCACCGGTCAGGATCACGCGCTTTTGCAGTACCACGGGACGACCGTTGCGATCGTTGTAGACCTTGGAGCTCGGCGGCACGCGGCCTGCGGCTGCGGCCTGGATATCGGCAGCCTCATCGACCATGTGGAACTCCAGGGTCGCGGTGGCCCCCAGGATCTCCTTGGCACGGGCGGTGTCCTGGATCCCCGGCAGCTCGACGATGATACGCTCGCCGCCCTGCTGCTGGACCAACGGCTCGGCCACACCCAGTTCGTTCACCCGGTTGCGGATGATGGTGATGTTCTGCTCGAGGGCATACTTCTTCACCTCTTTGACCTTGGCTTCACTCAGACTGGCCAGCAGGATGAAGTCATCCCCTTTCTGGTCTGTGGTGAAGACAAGATCCGCATTCTGGCGACGCAGGAAGGAGAGTGCCTTGGCCTGATCGGCCTCGTCACGGAAGACCACCTGCACCTGATCCCCGACCCGGCGTACGCCGGAGTAGCGGATCTTCTGGGTGCGCAGCTCGGCGCGGAAATCCTGCACCATCTGTTCCTGCTGCTTGGCCAGCGCTTCGGCCATGTCCACTTCCATCAGGAAGTGCACACCGCCCCGCAGGTCAAGACCGAGCTTCAGGGGCGCCGCGCCGATGGCCTCAAGCCAGGCGGGGGTGGACGGTGCCAGGTTGAGGGCGGTGATGAAATTGTCGCCCAGCTTGTTGGCCACGATATCGCGCGCCTTGAGCTGGTCTTCGGTGTTGTTGAAACGGATCAGGATGAAGCCGTGCTCGAACGCCGCATGCTTGACCGGGATCTTCGCCTCGTCGAGGGTTTCCTTCACCTGATCGAGGGTTTCTAGTTTGACTTCGGCACCACGGCTGGCAGAGACTTGCAAGGCCGGGTCTTCGCCGTAAAGATTGGGGGCTGCATATAGAAAACCGATGGCGATCACGACGATCACCATCAGGTATTTCCACAGCGGATAGCGATTTAACACGCTGTGCTCCTCGGGAGATTAGAGGGACTGGATAGAACCCTTGGGCAGAACGGCAGAGACGAAGTCACGCTTGATGGTGACCTGGGTCTGATCGTTCAGGGCCAGCACAATGTAGTCGCTGTCGGCGGAAACCTTGGCGATCTTGCCGACCAGGCCACCGGAAGTGAGCACTTCGTCGCCCTTGGAGAGGGAGCTCATCAGATTGCGATGCTCCTTGGCACGCTTGGCCTGGGGACGGTAGATCATGAAGTAGAAGATGAGACCGAACACGGCCAGCATGATGATCATTTCCATGCCACCACCCTGTGCTGCCGGAGCCGCGCCTTCTGCATACGCCTTGGAGATAATGCTCATTTAACAACCTCTTATTGATGTAGATTTGAATACTAACTTATATGTCGTTGTTATTTCACGTCATTTTCAGCCAGTGGAGGCACAGGCTTCCCTTGCCGACGGTAAAACTCAGTTACAAAGTCGTCTAATTTACCCTGCTCGATCGCGTCCCGCAAACCCTGCATCACGCGCTGGTAATAACGCAGGTTGTGGATGGTATTCAGACGGGCACCGAGGATCTCGTTGCACTTGTCCAGATGGTACAGATAGCTGCGGGTGTAGTTCTTGCAGGTGTAGCAATCGCAGTCCGCATCCAGGGTGCTGGTGTCTTCCCGGTACTTGGCGTTGCGGATCTTGACCACGCCATCGGTGGTAAAGAGATGACCGTTGCGGGCGTTGCGGGTCGGCATCACGCAGTCGAACATGTCGATACCGCGGCGTACCCCTTCCACCAGATCCTCCGGCTTGCCCACCCCCATCAGGTAGCGCGGCTTGTCGGCCGGAATTTTCGGGCAGACATGGTCAAGGATGCGATGCATGTCCTCTTTGGGCTCACCCACGGCGAGACCGCCGACCGCGTAACCGTCGAAGCCGATCTCAAGGAGACCGTCCAGCGACACATCCCGCAGCGGTTCGTAGACAGAACCCTGGATGATGCCGAACAGGGCGTTCTTGTTGCCGAGCGCATCGAACTTGTCACGGGAGCGCTTGGCCCAGCGCAGGGACATCTCCATGGACTTGCGCGCTTCCTCGTAAGTGGCCGGGTACGGGGTGCACTCGTCGAAGATCATCACGATGTCGGAACCCAGATCGTACTGGATCTCCATGGACTTCTCGGGATCGAGGAAAATCTTCTCGCCGTTGATGGGATGACGGAAGTGCACCCCCTCCTCGGTGATCTTGCGGATGTGCCCCAGACTGAATACCTGGAAACCACCGGAGTCGGTCAGGATCGGCCCCTGCCAGTTCATGAAGTCGTGCAGATCGCCGTGGGCGCGCATCACTTCCTGACCCGGGCGCAGCCAGAGGTGGAAGGTGTTGCCAAGCAGGATCTGGGCACCGGTCTCACGCACCTCTTCCGGAGTCATCCCCTTGACGGTGCCGTAGGTGCCGACCGGCATGAAGGCCGGGGTCTGGACCACGCCACGCTCGAACACCAGTTGACCGCGACGGGCACGCCCATCGGTGGTTTTCAATTCAAATTTCATTGCTACCTCTATTCAGTCAGAGAAACAGTCTGACAACAAAGGGCCCGAGGGGCCCGGTAATATGAAGCCGGCCGGCATACTGACAAGCAGAGCCTGAACGACTTCTGAAGGGCAAGGCTTAACCCTGCACCCGGCGACGGGTGACGAACATGGCGTCCCCGTAGCTGAAGAAACGGTACTGTCCCGCCACGGCGGCCTGATAGGCGGCCATCACGTTGTCATAGCCGGCAAAGGCGCTGACCAGCATGATCAGGGTGGATTCGGGCAGGTGGAAATTGGTGATCATGGCATCGACCACCTGGAACTCGTAACCGGGGAAGATGAAGATGTCGGTGTCATTGAAGAAGGGCGCCAGCGGCTTGCCCTGGGCCAGGGTCGCCTTGGCTGCGCTCTCGAGGGATCTTACCGACGTGGTGCCCACCGCAACCACCCGACCGCCGCGGGCGCGGGTCGCCGCGATGGCATCCACCACCTCCTGGGGCACTTCGGCGTATTCCGAGTGCATGTGGTGATCTTCAATCTTGTCGACGCGCACCGGCTGGAAGGTGCCCGCCCCCACGTGCAGGGTCACGAAGGCCATCTCCACGCCCTTGGCACGGATCTGCTCGAGCAGCGGCTCGTCGAAGTGCAGACCGGCGGTCGGCGCCGCCACGGCACCCGGCTTCTGGTTGTAGACGGTCTGGTAGCGCTCCTTGTCGGCATCCTCGTCGGGACGGTCGATGTAAGGGGGCAGCGGCATATGGCCGATGGCATCCAGAATGGTCAGCACAGGGCGCGGGTCCAGGAAGTGGATCTCGAACAGAGCGTCGTGGCGGGCACGCATCTCGGCTTCGACGGGCACGCCGTCGGCACCGCCATCCAGAAGGAGACGGGTACCTGGCTTGGGGGACTTGGACGAGCGAACGTGCGCCAGCACGCTGTGCTCGTCCAGAATGCGCTCCACCAGCACCTCCAGCTTGCCGCCGCTGGCCTTCTGGCCAAACATGCGGGCCGGAATGACCCGGGTGTTGTTGAACACCAGCAGATCGTCGGGGTTGAGCTGGTCAAGCACATCGACAAAATGACCGTGGCGCAGGGCGCCGGTTTGACCATCGAGCTGCAGCAGGCGGCTGGCGGTACGCTCCGCCATGGGATAGCGGGCAATCAGCTCGTCTGGCAGATCAAAATGAAAATCGGATACTTGCATCTTTCACCTCGGGGGAATCGGCGGCTAGTCTAGTTATCCCCCTCTTCCAAGGCAACCCAAAAGACTAAAAACCCAAGGAAGACAAGGGATAGCGGGCCATTTTGTGAAGCTGGGCCCGTTAAAAAACCTTTAAGGTTTTGTATTGACCCCGATCATGTTCTGGCGACGGGGGCTGGGCTAGGGTGGAAGCAGACACACAAGGAGGCCCACCATGATGACCCTCTCCGAGATCATGACTGAACACCCCTTTACCCTGGGTCCGGAAAACAGCGTCAAGCAGGCGATGGAGCTGATGCAGCAGGAGCGGATCCGTCACGTTCCCATCGTCGATGAACACCAGCATCTGCTCGGTCTGGTCACCCTCTCGGACATCCTGGCCACCCGCGAATCCAAGCTGCTGCTGATCAATCCGGAGCGGGAGGCAGAGTTCACCGACAGCGTCCAGCTCGACGAGATCATGACCCGTCAGGTGGCAAGCGTGGATCCCCACGCCGGCATCAAGGAGGCAGCTCTGTATCTGCAGCGCCACAAATATGGCTGTCTGCCGGTACTCAAGGGGCGCAAGCTGGTTGGCATCGTCACCGAGTCGGACTTCATCGCCGTGGCCATCAATCTGCTGGAGCTGATGGAGGAGCAGGAGCCCCCAACCGACTTTTGATCTTAAAATTATGTAATAAAATTACAATAAAAGCGTTTTCAGCCTAATTAAACGGCTATTCAAGTGAAACACTTTCAATTTGACTGTAAAATTACACCACAAAACTTGCGTTGTGACATTCATCACACTATGATGCCCACCATGCAATGGTTGCCGAAGAGGAGATGAGGATTGTGCACCCGCCATCTTCTCTTCATATGTCTGCAAGTTTGCACACCCCGTAGTTAGTCTTTGCTGTAAAGCATATTTATCGCCATTCCTTGTTTGATGACCCGGCCCTGTCTGTGCGACGGCGCCGGGATTTTTTTATCCCTCTTTTTTCTACTGCGCCGCCTCGTCTGCCCCCTTCTCTGCTCACGCAATGAAAACAAATCCGGCCCAGCCCTTGAAAATGTGACATGCAGGACAGAAATTGAACTTCGACAATGAGTTATCTCCGAAGGCCTGAGATATTCATGTTAGGTACAGTTGTGATGGTCTATCTAATAAATAGATTTATGTGATTCAAAATTGTGGCTTTGACCGATTAGAAAAAGTCACTATGATGACTCCATCGAAAGTTAAGCGCCTCGTCTGGCACGACTCTTCAACACCAGACAGGCATATGTACATCACCAAGGAGCAAATACATGTCTACCTACATCAACACTGAAATCAAGCCGTTCAACGCCACCGCCTACCACAATGGCAAATTCGTTCAGGTGTCTGACGCTGACCTGAAAGGCAAGTGGTCCGTGGTGTTCTTCTACCCGGCTGATTTCACCTTCGTCTGCCCGACCGAGCTGGGCGACCTGGCCGACAACTACGCCGAATTCCAGAAGCTGGGCGTCGAGATCTACGCCGTCTCCACCGACACCCACTTCACCCACAAGGCCTGGCACGACACTTCTGACACCATCCAGAAGATCCAGTACCCGATGATCGGCGACCCCACCGGCACCATCACCCGCAACTTCGGCGTGATGATCGAAGAAGCTGGCCTGGCTGACCGCGGTACCTTCGTCATCGACCCGCAAGGCGTCATCCAGATCGTTGAAATCAACGCTGGCGGCATCGGCCGTGACGCACTGGAACTGCTGCGCAAGGTCAAGGCTGCCCAGTACGTTGCTTCCCACCCGGGTGAAGTGTGCCCGGCCAAGTGGAAAGAAGGCGACGCCACCCTGGCCCCGTCCCTGGATCTGGTAGGCAAAATCTAAGCCTCCCCGCTCTGAAGACCGGCCCGTTCAAGGGCCGGTCTTGTTTACGGCCCTCAGAAAATGCGCCGGTCTGCTGTGTGGACCTCTGTTTTCTGTACCCGGTCATCGTGCCGACCCGCATT
The DNA here is from genome assembly GCF_027707405.1 of Aeromonas sp. QDB68. NCBI lineage: Bacteria > Pseudomonadati > Pseudomonadota > Gammaproteobacteria > Aeromonadales > Aeromonadaceae > Aeromonas > Aeromonas sp. QDB68. Next base: position 54,928 of record NZ_JAPCIQ010000007.1, read on the forward strand.
CAGCAAGAAGGAATTCGACCATGTTAGATACCAACCTCAAACAACAACTCAACGGTTACTTGCAGTACATCGTCAATCCCATCGAGATCAGCGTGTCCGGCAATGACAGCGACAAATCCGCCGAACTCCTGGCATTGGCCAGCGAGATAGCCGAGATGTCCCCCAAAATTTCCCTGACCGATGGCACCAATGCCCGCAAGCCTTCCATGAGCATCGCGCCCCAGGGCCAGGCCCCGCGCGTGCACTTTGCCGGCATTCCCATGGGTCATGAATTCACCTCCCTGGTGCTCGCCCTGCTGCAAAGCGGCGGTCACCCCTCCAAGGCCGATCCGGCCGTGCTGGAGCAGGTGAAGAACCTCAAGGGCGAGTTCCACTTCGAGACCTATATTTCCCTCTCCTGCCACAACTGTCCGGACGTGGTACAGGCCCTGAACCTGATGTCCACCCTGAACCCCGGCATCACCCACACCATGATCGACGGTGCCCTGTTCCAGGATGAGGTGAACGAGCGTCAAATCATGGCGGTCCCGAACGTCTACCTGAACGGTCAGCCGTTCAGCCAGGGCCGCATCTCGCTGGAAGAGATCGTCGCCAAACTCGACACCGGCGCTGCCGAGCGCAAGGCGCAAGAGCTGAGCGAAAAAGCGCCTTATGACGTGCTGGTGGTGGGCGGTGGCCCGGCCGGCGCCGCCGCGGCCATCTATGCCGCCCGCAAAGGCATTCGCACCGCCATTGTCGCCGAACGTTTCGGTGGCCAGGTGATGGACACCGTCGGCATCGAGAACTTCATCTCCGTGCCCTACACCGAGGGCCCCAAGCTGGCCGCCAGCCTGGAGCAGCACGTCAAGCAGTACGGCGTGGAAGTGATCACCGAGCAGCGCGCCGCCGCCATCAGCAAGGATGGTTACGTCAACGTGGATCTCGCCTCCGGTGCCACCTTGAAGAGCCGCGCCGTGATCCTGGCGACCGGTGCCCGCTGGCGCGACCTGAACGTGCCGGGTGAACTCGAGTACCGTACCAAGGGTGTGGCCTACTGCCCGCACTGTGATGGCCCCTTCTTCAAGGGCAAGCGCGTGGCGGTGATCGGTGGCGGCAACTCCGGCATCGAGGCGGCCATCGATCTGGCCGGCATCGTCGAGCACGTCACCGTGGTGGAGTTCGCCGATACCCTGCGTGCCGACGACGTGCTGCAGAAGAAGGCCCGTTCCATGGGCAATATCGACATCATCATGAGCGCCCGCACCACCGAAGTGATCGGCGACGGCAGCAAGGTGGTGGGCATGGACTACGAAGATCGCACTACCGGCGAGATCAAGCATCTGGCGGTGGCCGGCATCTTCGTCCAGATCGGTCTGGTGCCGAACACCGAGTTCCTCAAGGGGAGCGAAGTGGCCCTGACCCGCTTTGGCGAAATCGAGATCGACACCAAGGGTGCCACCTCCCTGCCCGGCGTCTATGCCGCAGGGGATGCCACCACGGTACCGTTCAAGCAGATCATCATTTCCATGGGGGCAGGTGCCACCGCCGCCCTGGGTGCGTTTGATTACCTCATTCGCAACCCGGCGCCGGAAGCACAAGCTACCCAGGCCGATGCCGTGACCGCCTGATAACCGCCCAACAAAAAACCGACTCCCTGGAGTCGGTTTTTTTATCCCTGTCGTTGGGTCGGCAGCCTTCAACGTCCTTGCGGCGCGTCCCTCTCCTGCCCCTCTTCACTCACCGCTCTCTCTTCTGCGTCAGGCGCGGCATAGCTCGCCGGCACTGTCTCCCCTTCCAGATCTGTTCTTGGCTCCAGCTCCGCCGTCATGGGGGTGTTGGGGGGCACCGGCATGAAGACCTGATGCTCCGTCAACGGAATGGGGGCTCGCTTACGCCTGCGCCAGCCGAGATAGGCCGACAGCAGCAGACCGCACAGGGCAAAGTAGACGAACAGCCCCTGTGGTCCGAACGTCGCCATGGTAAAGGGGGCCAGCAGCGGACCCGTCATGGCTCCCAGGCTGTAGGCAAGCAGCAGCCCCTGGTTTGCCCCCAGCACCTGATCCGGGCGCAGTTCATCGCAAGCATGGCTGAGGCTCAAGGGATAGATGGAGAACGCCATGCCCCCCAGCAGGAAGACAAGAGTCCCCTCGATTGGCTCGCGCCAGGGCTCCGGCAGCAGCACCATCAGCAACGCGATCAGGGTCAGCAGGGTGCAGAGCAGCAGGATCACCAACCGTCTGTCGTAGCGATCAGATGCACGCCCGATGGGATACTGCAGACACATCCCCCCCAGGATCACCAGCGCCATCATGTCCGCCACCTGGGAGAGGGAGGCGCCGCTGTCGGTGAAATAGAGCGGCAACAGCCCATAGATGGCCCCGAGGATGAGGCCCGAGGTAAAGCTGCTGCCCATTCCCGCCGGAGTGAGGCGCACCAGCTCCAGCACTCCCACCGGCTGGGGTGCCACCATGGCCGGCGTCGCCACCCGGGAGAGCGCCAGAGGCACCACGGAGAGGGTCGCCGCCATGGCGCACAGGGCGAACGGCGTCAGCACCATGGGGTCCACCTGCTTGAGCAGCAGCTGGCCCAGGGCGAGTGAGCCGTACAGCAGGATCATGTAGAGGGACATCAACCGCCCCCGGTTCGCCGGGGTGCTTGAGACCAGCATCCAGGACTCCAGCACCACGAACAGGCCGCCGGTGGCAAACCCCCCAATCAGCCGCAGCGCCGCCCAGGTGACAGGCTCCACCACCATGCCGTGCAGCAGAAACAGAAAACAGAGCAGGGAGGCATAAGCCGCATAGGCCCGGATATGACCCACCCGGATGATGAGGCGGGCATTGATGAAGGTCCCCAGCACCAGGCCGCCGAAATAGGCAGCCGACACCAGACCGATGGCCTGGGCGGACACCTGCTCGGCGGAGAGACGCACCGTCAGCAGGGTATTGAACAGACCGTGACCCAGAATGAAGATCACCAGACTGGTCAGGGGGGACAGCAACCTTGTCAGTGCCATGGAGCCTCCTCGCAACAAAAGGGTCATGGTAGCCCCTGCCTCCCGCCCCCTTCAACCCGAATGCCCTCCCCCTGCGGGGCTATGCTTGACGGGAACCCCACATGGAGATCCGAAAGATGAGACTCATGCTGTTGTTGGCCGCCCTGCTCTTTTGCGGCAGCGCCCTCGCCTTCCACTGCCCCATGGACATGAAGAAGATAGACGACGCCTTGGCCGCAGGCCCCGCCCTCAGTGCCGAGAAACTGGCCGAGGTGAAGCAGCTCAGGGCCGAAGGAGAGACCCTGCATAACGCGGGCAAGCATCAGGAATCCGTCGATACCCTGGCCAAGGCCATGGCCATCCTGGGCATAGACCAGGGCTAAGGTCACAAGGCCCCTCGCGACTGTCTGCTTCGCAGCACAGCAAAACGAGATCCCCGGGAAATAACAAAGGCCCTCGCCGTGAACGACGAGGGCCTTGTCATGTCGGGAAACCGGCCCCTGTCAGGCCGATACCCGGCCACTGTAGACCAGGGTGCAATAGTTGAAGGCTATCTTGCCGTCAACGGCATGGCGAGCAAACTCGCGGCGAACGAGCGCCGTCATCTGATCGTGGGCCGGCGTGCCCGCCACAGGCGCATAGGAGGAGGAGTTGAGCCGTCCAAGCACCCCGTCAAGATCGAATAGCTGGCTGTTCTCGAAGCGATCGAGCCGGTACTCCCCGGTGAAGAAGGCGCGAAAATCCGCCTCGCCGAGGTTGCGATGATTGACCTCCTCGTAATCCCCCGAGTAGGCGTGCAGCCCCTCTTCATAGGCCTTGAGAAACGGGGTGTTCGTCAGCCTGTCATTCCAGATGAGGGCGACCTGGCCACCGGGCTTGAGCAGCCGCTGGCACTCCTGCCGAAAAGCCGCGCGATCGAACCAGTGAAACGCCTGGGCGACCGTGACCAGATCCATCGCCCCCGTGGGCAGGCCCGTGGCTTCCGCACTGCCGTGCAGCCAGCCGATGTTCCCCACCTGGGCGAGCAGCCGTTTGGCGGCTGCCCGCATATCGTCGTTGGGCTCCACCGCCCAGACCCGCGCGACCCGGGGGGCCAGCAGGGCGGTCAGGATGCCGGTGCCGGCGCCGATGTCGGCCACCTGGGACTCGGGCCCCATGGCCAGCTCCCTTGCCAGAAAATCCAGCATGGCGGCGGGATAACCGGGTCGATATTTCACATAGGCCTCGACCCGGGTCGAGAATCGCTGGGTACTGTCCATGGCAGACTCCTCTCTTGCTGCGGCCTTCATGCCGGCTCCCGGCCTGGTGACCAGGATCCCCATGCCACTACACTTGACCCCATCATGCAAGCCCCAAGCGGGTGGCAAACGGCGTACAGGCTGGCTTGTCACCCAGCGAAGCAGCAGGCGCTGCGGGCGGCAGGATACCCATCGGGGCGCCCGCTCACGGGCGTCGAAGGACAAACACCAGGATGGAGCTGCGACACAATGAGACCAGTCAAGAACAGGATTTGCCTCTGGTATGACGGAGATGCCGAGGAGGCGGCACGGTTTTACGCCAGCCTCTTCCCCGACTCCGCAGTCGGTGCCGTACACCGGGCCCCGGCCGACTATCCCGCTGGCAAGGAAGGAGACGTGCTGACGGTCGAGTTCAGGGTGATGGGGATCCCCTGCCTCGGCCTCAACGGCGGGCCCGGGGTCAACCACAACTGGGCGTTCTCGTTTCAGGTGGCTACCCAGGACCAGGCCGAGACGGATCGCTACTGGCACGCCATCATCGACCATGGCGGTCAGGCGAGCGAGTGCGGCTGGTGTCAGGACAAGTGGGGCATCTCCTGGCAGATCACCCCTCAGGTCCTCACCGAGGCGATCACCGATCCCGACCCCGAGGCTGCGAGGCGCGCCTTCGAGGCCATGATGCAGATGGACAAGATTGACATTGCCACCATCGAGGCGGCGCGCCGGGGCGAGTAGCCCGTTCGCGCGGGCGCCACACACAACAAGGCCACCCCTGGGGTGCAATGCTGTTCACTTAAGAGAATTTGAGTTCCAGTCCACGTAGTATCAGGGCTAAAAAATGAGGGAGGCATGATGCCTCCCTCTTTCTATTGCAAGCCACGCTGGATAAAGGCTGAAGGAACATCGACTGGAAACAGCCTTGCTCCCCCAACTCAAGTCGCATTTATGAATAATTAGTCAAAAATGTGCTTATCTGAACAGCATTGCACCCCTGGGGTGGCCTTGTGCGTATTGGCTGTCAGTCCTACAGCGCCGCGATTACTTGGCGTAATCCTCGGTGGGCACGCAGGAGCAGAACAGGTTGCGATCGCCATAGACGTCGTCGATGCGGTTGACCGACGGCCACAGCTTGCTGGCGCGCACGGCGTCGGACGGGAAGACCGCCTCGGCGCGGCTGTAGCCACGGTTCCACTCTGCATCCATCACGTCGTCCTGGGTGTGCGGCGCATGGACCAGGGGGTTGTCGGCGAGGCTCCAGTGACCGTCCTGCACCCGGGCAATCTCGGCGCGGATGGCGGTCATGGCTTCCACGAAGCGATCCAGCTCGCGCTTGGATTCGGATTCGGTCGGCTCGACCATCAGGGTACCCGCTACCGGAAAGCTCATGGTCGGCGCGTGGAAGCCGTAGTCCATCAGGCGCTTGGCCACGTCCATCTCGCTGATGCCACTGGCTTCTTTGAGCGGGCGGATGTCCAGGATGCACTCGTGGGCCACCCGACCGTTGCGACCTGTATAGAGCACGGGGAAGGACTCGCCGAGCTTCTTGGCCAGGTAGTTGGCGTTGAGGATGGCGACCTGGGTGGATTTCTTGAGCCCCTCGTCACCCAGCATGGCGATGTACATCCAGCTGATGGGCAGGATGCTGGCCGAGCCGAACGGGGCGGCAGACACGGCGCCGTTGTCACGGCTCTCCTTGTCGGTCTTGACCACGGCGTGACCGGCCACAAACGGTGCCAGGTGTTTCTTCACGCCGATGGGGCCCATGCCCGGACCACCACCGCCATGAGGAATGGCGAAGGTCTTGTGCAGGTTGAGGTGAGAGACGTCCGCGCCGATAAAGCCTGGCGCCGTCAGCCCGACCTGCGCGTTCATGTTGGCGCCGTCGAGGTACACCTGACCACCATACTGGTGAACGATGTCGCACACCTCCTTGATGGTCTCCTCGTACACCCCGTGGGTGGAGGGGTAGGTCACCATCAGGCAGGAGAGCTGGTCTCCGACCTCGGCGGCCTTGGCCCGCAGGTCGTCCAGATCCACGTTGCCTGCCTTGTCACAGGCGGTGACGATGACCTTGAGGCCCGCCATCTGGGCGGAAGCCGGGTTGGTGCCGTGGGCAGAGGCCGGGATGAGGCAGACATCGCGATGCCCCTCGCCGCGGGACTCGTGGTACTTCTTGATGGCCAAGAGGCCCGCGTATTCGCCCTGAGCGCCGGAGTTGGGCTGCATGCAAACCGCATCGTAGCCGGTCACCTTCACCAGCCAGTCTTCCAGATCTGCCAGCAGCAGCTGGTAACCCTGGGTCTGCTTGAGCGGTGCGAAGGGATGCAGCTTGCCGAATTCAGGCCAGGTCACCGGGATCATCTCGGCGGTGGCGTTGAGCTTCATGGTGCAGGAGCCCAAGGAGATCATGGCGTAGTTCAGGGCCAGATCTTTCGCTTCGAGACGGTGGATGTAGCGCAGCATCTCGGTCTCGGAGTGGTACTTGTTGAATACCTCGTGGGTCAGCACGGCGTCGGTACGCAGCAGGTCTTGCGGAATGGCGTGATGAGTCTGGGCGGCCTGGTCGAGGGCCTCCACATCGAGGCCGTGACCCGCCCCAAGGAACAGGTCGAACAGCTCGGCCACATCGCCTCGGGTGGTGGTTTCAGAGAGGGACACACCGACCGCACCGTCCAGATCCGCACGCAGGTTGATACCGAGCCCTTCGGCCTTGGCAATGAGTGCAGCCTTGTCCGACGTCAGGACTGTGAGGGTATCGAACCAGCTTCCGTGCTTGAGGGCCACGCCCTTGGCGGTGAGGCCGAGCGCCAGGATGGTGGTCAGACGGTGCACGCGGGAGGCGATGGTCTTGAGCCCCACCGGGCCGTGGTAGACGGCGTAGAAGCTCGCCATGTTGGCCAGCAGCACCTGGGCGGTACAGATGTTGGAGTTGGCCTTCTCGCGGCGGATATGCTGCTCGCGGGTCTGCATGGCCATGCGCAGGGCGCTCTTGCCACGGGCATCCTTGGAAACGCCGATGATGCGACCCGGCATGGAGCGCTTGTAGGCGTCGCGGGTGGCGAAGAAGGCGGCGTGGGGGCCACCGTAACCCATGGGCACACCGAAGCGCTGGGCACTGCCGAACACCACGTCGGCACCCAGTTCACCTGGGGATTTGAGCAGCAGCAGGGAGAGCATGTCGGTCCCGACGCAGGCCAGCCCCTTCTGGGCCTGGACGGCGGCAATGAAGGAACGCAGATCGGCCACATTGCCGGTGGTGCCCGGGTACTGGAACATGGCACCGAATACCTCTTCGCTCACGGCCTCGCCCGCAGGGCCGACCACCACATCGAAACCGAAGTGGACCGCGCGCTCCTTGACCACGTCGATCACCTGGGGGTGAACGTCGTCGGCCACGAAGAAGAGGTTGGATTTGGATTTGGCCATGCGCTTGGCCAGCGCCATGGCTTCAGCGGCGGCGGTGGCTTCATCGAGCAGGGAGGCGCTCGCCAGATCCATGCCGGTCAAGTCCAGGGTCAGCTGCTGGAAGTTGAGCAGGGCTTCGAGACGGCCCTGGGCCAGCTCGGGCTGATAGGGGGTGTAGGCGGTGTACCAGCCCGGGTTTTCCAGCACGTTGCGCAGGATGACGTGGGGCACGTGGGTGTCGTGGTAGCCCATGCCGATGTAGCTCTTGGCGATCTGGTTCTTGGCCGCATAGCCCTTGAGCTTGGCCAGGGCCTCCACTTCGGTCATGGGGGCGCCGATACCAAGCGGCCCCGGACGACGGATGGCGGCGGGGACCGTCTGCTCAATCAGATCGTCCAGGCTCTCGGCCCCCACGGTGGCGAGCAGGGCCCGCAGTTCTTCCTCACCCGGGCCGATATGACGGCGGATGAAATCGGTTTTTTGCTCGAGTTCAAACAGTGACTGGGTCATTTCCCTATTTCCTGGTAATAGGTCCTGGCATGACATCCTGACAACCAAGACCTGATGTTCCTGTAGCCGGTCGAAACCGGCTCCACTCATGTTCTGTGTCCGCCGCGGGCAGACGGGGAATGCGGCAAGGGCATCCCGAAGGCGCAAAGGCTGCGCCCATTCTGCAACCGCCATGGCCGCAGGATGGCAGTCATACAAGAGGGCCCTGCTGTGTTGGCAGGGCCCGGGGGCATTACTCTTCGTCCACCACGTTCTGGTAGCCTTCGGCATCCAGCAGGTTGGCGAGCTCGCCCGCGTCGTCCAGCTTGATGCGGAACAGCCAGCCGGCGCCGTAGGGGTCGGAGTTGACCAGCTCGGGGCTGCCTTCCAGCTCCTCGTTGACGGCCAGGATCTCGCCGCTCACCGGGCTGTAGATGTCGGAGGCGGCCTTGACGGACTCCGCCACGGCGCAATCTTCACCGGCGCTCACCTGCTTGCCCACTTCCGGCAGATCGACGAACACCATGTCCCCCAGCAGATCCTGGGCGTGCTCGGTGATGCCGACCACGGCTTCGCCGTTGGCTTCAACACGGACCCACTCGTGGGAGGTGGCATATTTCAGTTCGCTCGGGATATGGCTCATTTGTGCTTCCTTTATGCTCTTGGATCGCTTCAACAAAAATGGGGCGGCGAAGGTCAACCCTCGCCGCAATCAATGATTACACCAGCGGCTGGCCGTTGCGCACGAAGGCCGGCTTGGTGACTTTCACGGTGACCTGCTTCTTGCGGATCTCCACCTGGGCCTGTTCACCGATATCACGGGGCACCCGCGCCAGGGCAATGCTGTAACCCAGGGTGGGCGAGAAGGAGCCGGAGGTGATCACCCCTTCCCGTGTCTCGCCGCTCTCGCTGGTGAAGGTGACCGGCATGCCGGCACGCAGCACGCCCTTTTCTTCCATCACCAGACCCACCAGCTTGGGCTGGTTGCCGGCGGCCTTCTGGGCTTCCAGGGCGGCGCGGCCGATGAATTGGCGGGAGGCAGGCTCCCAGGCCAGGGTCCAGGCCATGTTGGCGGCGAGCGGAGAGATTGACTCGTCCATGTCCTGACCGTAGAGGTTCATGCCCGCTTCCAGGCGCAGGGTATCACGGGCACCCAGGCCACAAGGGGCCACGCCGTTGTCCAGCAGGGCCTGCCACAGATCGCACGCCTTCTCTTGGGGGACCACGATCTCGTAGCCATCTTCGCCGGTGTAGCCGGTGGTGGCGATGAAGAGATCCCCGGCCTGCACACCGAAGAAGGGCTTCATCCCTTCGACCGCCGCATTCTGCTCGGGGGTGAACACCTTGGCCGCCTTGGCCTTGGCGTGGGGGCCCTGCACCGCGATCATGGCAAGCTCGGGGCGCTCGGTCACGCTCACGGCAAAGTCGATGGCGTGATGGCGGATCCAGGCCAGATCCTTCTCGCGGGTGGCGGAGTTCACCACTAGGCGGTAGAAGGTATCGGTCAGGAAATAGGTGATGAGGTCATCGATGACGCCGCCTTCCGGATTGAGCATGCCACTGTAGAGGGCCTTGCCGGGGACGGTAAGTTTGGCCACGTCGTTGGCCAGCAGGTGTTGCAGGAAGGCTTTGACCCGCTCGCCGGTCAAATCGACGATGGTCATGTGGGAGACATCGAACATGCCTGCATCGGTGCGCACCACATGGTGCTCTTCCAACTGGGAACCGTAGTTGATGGGCATCTCCCAACCGTGGAAGTCCACCATCTTGGCACCCGCTTCCAGGTGTTTCGGATGCAATACAGTAGTCTGGATCATCGCTGTGTTTCCTTAAGCGTTCGCGACAACACTCGCAATCCGCCCCGGCTCGTCGGGAACTACGGACCACAAGCTCTGTGCTCGTTCCCGCCCGGGCGGGCAGGAGTGATTCCTTGAACGGAGCGGATTATATGACAAGCGTGCCAGGGCACCGCTCAAAAAAAACTAATCCTCACCCAACTCACTGACACCAGACACTAAGGCAAAAACAGTGATAAAAACAACCAAAACCGCGCCATTGCGGGATTTAATGTTGATTTTTACCGTCCCGTCACAATTTACAGAAAAACGTTTCGCTTCTCGCCAACATTAAAGGCTGACACCCCGAAGGGGCATCTCGCCCTGTCAGATTAGTTTTTTTGTTAAAACCCCGGGGTAATATTAGATTTTTTCACCTTTGGCCAGGGTGGGCAGCTCCCCATCCAGCCCCATGGCGGCCCGGATCATGCCCTGCTTGAGGGGGCCAAGACCGTCGACGACGCGAAGCCCCACCCCGCGCACCAGCTTCTTGAGGGGGTTGCTGCCCGCAAACAGTCGCTTGAGCCCCTCCATGCCCGCCAGCATGCGCGCCGCCTCGCTCTTGCGCCAGCGCTCGTAGCCCCGCAGGTTGGCGAGCAGGCCGATGTCCGCGCCCTTGCCGTGATGAATGAGGATCTGCTCCGCCAGGGCGGCGGCATCCAGCAAGCCCAGATTCACCCCCTGCCCCGCCAGCGGGTGGATGGTGTGGGCCGCATCCCCCACCAGCACCAGGCGCTCGCGGGCAAAGTCGCGGGCGTAGCGGGCGGTGAGCGGAATGGCGCTGCGAGCCCCCTCCACCTTGCACAGCCCGAGGCGCCCATCAAAGGCGGCGGTGAGCTGGCGGTTGAAGCCGTCGTCATCCAGGGCGCAGAGCGCCTCGGCGCGGGCCGCGGGCACAGACCACACGATGGAGCAGAGGTCGGGCTGCCACAGGGGCAGGAAGGCGAGCGGCCCCTGGGGGGTGAAGATCTGGCGCGCCACCGCCTCATGGGGCTCGGCACAACGCACCGTCGCCACCAGGGCGTGATGACCGTAATCCCAGCTGGTGAGCGGAATGTCTGCCTGACGGCGCACCCAGGAGTGGGCGCCGTCGGCGGCCACCACCAGCTTGGCCGAGAGGGCCTGGCCATCTTCCAGCAGCAGCAGGGCGCCCGCTGGCCCGCACTGCAGGCTGGTGGCCCGGGCCGGGGTCAGCATCTGGATATTGCTGGCCCCCGCGATGGCGTCCAGCAGCGCAAGCTGGATCACCCGGTTCTCGACGATGTGGCCAAGAGCCCCCTGACGCAGGCTGGCGGCATCGAAATCGATGTGGCCGAAACTGTCCTGCTCCCACACCTGCATCTTCTCGTAGGGCTGCAGGCGGCGCGCCACTATGCCGTCCCAGGCGCCGACCCCTTGCAGGATGTGCTGACTCGCGAGGCTCAGGGCACTGACCCTGTTGTCCGGCGTCTCACCGAGCGTTGCATCGGGCAGCCGGCCCTCAACGATGGCCACCTTGATCGCCCGGTTCTTGAGGGCGGCAGCGAGCCCCAGGCCCACCATGCCCCCCCCCACAATCACCACATCCACATCTTGCATCTGCATTCTCTTGTGTCCTTTCCGGGCGAGTCGCCAGGATCTGCGAGGCGACGCCCACAGGCGTGCCTCTTGCTCGAAATCGTCTTTGCCGCCGGGGCGACAGCGCTTATTGACCGCACACCTCGCCCACGAATCCCAGGGTGCGGGAGGCGAGCGGTGCCTTGAGCCAGGGCACTCTGCCCATCAGGGAGAGCGCCAGATTGCGGCCCACCACCAGGGGAGCGTGATGGTTTGAGAAGAGCTGGGCCAGGGAGGACGTGAGCCAGACGGTCTGGGCCTGATCGTCCCGCCGCTGCTGCCAGTAACCGCTTAGCACCTCAAAGCCGCCGATGTCTTCCCCCGCCGCGAGCGCACGGGCCAGGGTCCGGGTCAGCACATCCAGATCCCGCATGCCGAGGTTGAACCCCTGACCGGCGATGGGGTGCAGCAGGTGGGCGGCGTTACCCACCAGCACGGTGCGCTGGGCCAGCGGGTAGTCGGCCACCGTCAGCACCAGCGGATAGAGGTGGCGCACGCCGGTACGCTCGATGCGCCCGAGGCGCCAGCCAAAAGCCTGCTGCAGACGGGCGAGAAAGGCGGCGTCATCCAGTGCAAGCAGCCCCTGTGCCTCGTCCCGCGGCACGCTCCACACCAGGGAGGAGAGGCCGTCCTGCATGGGCAGCAGGGCCAGCGGCCCTCCGTCGGTAAAGCGCTCGAAGGCCCGTCCGGCGGGATCCTCGGCGGTCTTGACGGTGGCGATGATGGCGCTCTGGCCATAATCGTGGCGACTGACCGGCATCTTGAAATGCTGGCGCACGAAGGAGTGGCCCCCGTCGGCCGCCACCAGCAGCCGGGTGCGGTAGCGCGCGCCGCCCTCCAGGGCGAGCGTCACTCCCCCCTCGTCGGGGTCGATGGCCGCAAGCCTGGCCGGGCACAACATACGGATCTGCGGGCTGGCGGCGATCGCCTCTTGCAGCACGATGCCCGCCGCCGACAGCTCGATCACCTGACCGAGGGCGGGCAGGCCATACTCCGCCGCCGACAGCCGGGTCTGGCCGCAGTGGCCCCGATCCGACACATGGATATGGGTGATGGGGGAGCAGTGGGGCGCCAGGTGCGGCCAGAGGCCGTGACGGGCCAGCGCCTCGCAGGTACCGGCGGAAAGCGCGATGGCACGGGCATCGAAACCGGGATGAGCATTGAGCTCGGGCGCACTCGCCTCCAGCAGCAGGATCTGCAGGGGGGCGCCATCCTGTCCTTTCAGGGCGGCAAGGGAGAGGGCCAGCACGGCACCGCTCATACCACCGCCGACGATAGCCACGTCGACGTGAACCAGATCAGATTGAGACATGAGAAGAGGGCATAGGCGAAAAAACGTGGGCCAATCCTACCACAAAGGTGGCGGACGGGATGCGAAGCCACGGGCAAAAAACCGCTTTGGCACCATGGGTTAGCAGAGTACCTCCCCTGCTCTCACCCCTTGTAAAACAGAAAGAGCGCCGTGATGCGCTCTTTCATTGACCCGCTGGGCGGGCAGATCAGTGCAGGGTCGGCGGCGTGCTCGGCGCGGCCGGGCGCTTGCCAAACTCCTCGAACGCCATCATGACTCCGAGGCGCACGTGTTCGTAGAGCACCAGGAAGGAGGCTTCGTTCTCTTCATCTTCCTGATCGAACTCGGCAGAGACCTGGGTGATGCTGGCGATGTCCTGAATCATCTCCTGCAGCTCTTCGGATGCCTTGGAGAGCTCCTGTTGCACCACGCCAAAGCCGGCCAGGAAGGCCTGGGACCAGTCCACCAGCGAGTCGATGCGCTCATCGAGCGGCGCCTCGTCGCTTGGCAGCAGCAGCTCGACGCCCTTTTGTGCCATCAGGCTCTCGATCACCCCGTGATAGAGGTCGGTCATCACCTGGCGCACCGGTGCCGGCAGACCGAAACCGTCGTTGATCAGATCATTGAAATGGGGCTGCCAGCTTTTGTCGTCCAGGGCCACGCCACCGCACACCAGGCCGCAGATCACGCCATGGGCCTCGACGGCCGTCGCCATGAGGTCGTGCTGTGCCATCAGGTCCGCCACGGCGGCGTATTTCAGGGGGTTTGTTTTGCTCATCTAGGATCCGCTCAAAGTTCAGGCAAATATGCAGAATTTATGGCCGAGATCCTAGCATTCTCCCCCTGCCAGAGCCAGCAAGGCCTTGAAACTTCTGCATCTGCGCTATATAGTCCCGCCCAGTTGTCCACGTGGATATAGGCGGAAATCAGCCCCGCCGTATTGAGGAAGGCATGAGCATAGAGGCCGTAGAAATCGTCATTCTGGGACGTCCCTACAAGGTGTCCTGTCCCCTGGGACAACAAGATGCCCTGCGCCAGGCCGCCGACCAGCTGACCGACAAGCTCATCGAGCTTCGTCAACGTTCCAAGGTCTCCAGCAACGAACAGCTGGCCGTCATGGCAGCGCTCAATTTCTGTCATGAGCTCTGCCTTGAAAAAGAGAAAAACCACCAATACTCTGAGACCATGGACAAGCGGATCAAGATGCTGCAACGCACCATCGAGGCCGCCTTGATCGAGCACGGACAATACGGTGAATCCAGCGAAGAGGCGCAACAGCCCTAATCGCACCGAGTTTTGAAATTCCCTGGAGTGTTTGTCAGCCGGTTCAAGTCCCCGAGCCGATATTCATACCAAACAGGGGGTCTGCCTTCTGGCTATTGAGCATGCTCGGCCCGACCGAGAAGCCTGCGGCCAGATTAGATCTCCGCCTTGAACCGACGGTTCAAGGGCCCAAACCGGCAACGGCATCTCCGGGGTACCTACCCAAAAAAAGCCCGTCATCACGACGGGCTTTTTCTTTGCCTGCGCGGTATCCCCCTTCCACTCCCCTGCGGCGTCTCGCCACCCGGCAGGAGGCAGTAAAAAGCCCGCCAACGGGGCGGGCTCTTGGCCGTGTCAGACGGCCATCTGCTCGTGGGGCGCGCCGTGGTGGCGCAGCCACACAAAGCTCAAGGCCACGATCAGCACCATCACCGTCATGATGGCCCCCAGAGTCACCTGCCCCGTCATCGGGAAGCTGGCGGCCAGCAGGGTTACCACGCCAGCCCCCAGATTCTGCATGCCCCCGAGCACGGCTCCCGCGGTGCCAGCCTGGCCCGGGAAGGGCTCGATGGCACAGGAGGTGGCGGTCGGATAGAGAATGCCGCTGCCAATGAAGTAGACCGCAGCCCCGCCCACGAGGGAGGCAGCGCTCACCATGCCGAGCAGCCCGGGTACCAGGATGATGAGCGACCCCAGGGCCAGGAAGGCGATGCCAAGGCGCATCAGCTTGCCCTGGCTCAGGCGAAAACTCAGTCTGGCGGAGAGCCAGGCGCCGAACAGATAACCGGGCAGCGGCAGCACGAACAGCACGCTGACGGTGCGGGCACTCAGCTTGAGCACGTCCCCCAGCAACACCCCGGCCGCCGCCTCGAACACCGCGAGGCCGGCAAAGGTGGCCATCAGACAGAGCAGGTTGCCCTGAAAGCGCGGGTTGCCGAGCACATGACGATAGGCGGCGCCCACCCGCAGCGAATGCTGGCGGGCGGATGCTGGCAGCGTCTCCCCAAACCAGGCAAGCAGCGCCAGGGTGGTCAGGGCACCAAAACCGAACAGGAACCAGTAGCCGGCACGCCAGTTGAACAGCTCGGTGAGCCAGCCGCCCAGCACAGGTGCCAGCAGAGGGGAGAAGATGACCCCCATGCTTACCAGGCTGTTGGCACGGTTGAGCTCGGCGCCACTGTAACGGTCGCGCATCACGGTCCGGCTCATGGCGCCCCCTGCCCCGGTGCCCAGCCCCTGGATCAGGCTGCCCGCCAGCAGGGCGGTGAAGCTCGGGATCAGCTGGATGGTGAGGGTGCCGACCAGGAAGATCATCATGCCGATGATGAGCACAGGGCGACGACCGATGCGATCCGACAAGGGGCCATAAACGAACTGGGAGAGGCCGTAGGGAATGAGGTAGCAGGCCATCACCGCCTGCAACTGGCCGGAGGCCACATGGAAGTCCCCCGCCATCATGGGAATGGAGGGCACATAGAGGGTCTGGGTCATCTGACCCACGGCGACCATCAGAATGGTCAGGAAAAACAGGGGATAGAAGCTGTGCCGATACATATGTCGTCCGAAAAAGATCAAAAAGCCGCCACCCTCCGGGCAGGGATCTGCAGGAGGTGTCTGACAAAGGTCGTTGAAGAGGAACAAGGCGGAGGACCCGCACCCGCCAGCAGCAGGACGCTCTCTGGCTTACGACAATCTTAGTGATTCATATCACAAAAAACGAACGAAACTTTATAATCTGCTTACCCAAGTTTTTCTAATGCGACGGGGCCCAAGGCCCCGTCACTGTCATCTCATCATGGGGGAAGGATTCATCCTGTCCCCTCTTTACCCCACTCTTCTCACCTCGGCCGACGCGCCTTCGAACATGGGGGAACCTACCTCCCCCAGTCTCAGACAACGAGGGGCAACCTTGCCGGCCAGCCCCTCGTCATGGGTCACCAGCAGCAGGGCGCAGCCTATCTCTCCCAATTCCTCCAGCAGACAGGCGATGGTCTGTTGCTGGCTCAGGGGATCGAGCCGGGACGTGGGCTCATCGGCGAACAGCAGCACGGGGCGCAGCAGCAGGGCCCGGATAAGCGACAGCCGCTGCAGCTCCCCTCCCGAGACCTGGTTTGGCAGGCGCGTCAGCAGCCGTTCATCCAGCCCCAACCGGGCCAGATAGTCGACAAGCCGATGGCGAGGCAGCCTGTGCAGACGCAGCACATCATCGAACTGGGTGGCGAGGCGCACCCGGCTGGCAAAGGCCTGCACCGGATCCTGATAGAGCTTCTGCCAGCGGCAGGGGGCTATCCCTTCCTGGCGCAGCACCTCCCCTTGCAGGGGGCGTTGCAGCCCCAGCAGCACGTTGCCGAGGGTGCTCTTGCCCGCGCCGCTCGGCGCCATGATGGCCATTCGCTCCCCTTGCGCCAGGGCAAGGTCGAGCCCCGTGAACAGGGGTTGATCCCCATATCCCATGGCAAGCCCCTTCCCGCGGATGAGCCAGTCACCGGTAGGAGGGACGACCGCCTCGGGCCAGGCGGAGGGCTCCGCCGCCAGCAGGGCCCGGGTATAGGCATGGGATGGCGTGTGCAGCACACGCTCGGCGGGCCCCTGCTCCACGATCTCTCCTCCCTTGACCACCAGCACCCAGCCCCCCAATGCGCGAGCCAGGGAGAGATCATGGGTGATGGTCAGCAGATGGCGTCCACGGGCCAGGTAGCCCAGCAACAAGGCACCCAGCCTGGCTGCGGCCCGGCTATCGAGCCCCTTGGTGGGCTCGTCGGCCACCAGCAGACGGGCCTCCCCCAGGGTGGCGGCGGCAAAGGCCGCGCGCTGGGCCATGCCTCCCGAGAGCTGGTGTACAAAGGCGCCCTCCCGCCCGGCCAGTCCAAACCGCTCGAGGGCGGCGCGGGCCCGCGATCGGGCCTCCTTGCCCCCTGGCAGCCACCCTTCCTCCACCTGGGCAAGCAACCCCATGGTGGGATCCAGCGCCAGCACCGGCTCCTGGGGCAACATCGCCAGCTCCCTCCCCCAGAGAGTACGCAGGCGAGGCGTGTCGGCCAGGTTGTGATGGCGGCCACCCGACACCATCTCACCCCGGCCTGTCAGAGGGGCTGGCAACGTCCCCATCAGGGCATGAGCCAACAGGGATTTGCCCGAACCGCTCTCCCCGATCAGGGTCAGGGCGGTGCCGGGATGAATGGTGAAATCCAGCGCCTGCAACAGGGTTTTCTGGCCATCATCGACCTGCAACCCCTTGATTTTAATGGCCGTCATGAGGTGGCTCCTTGTGAAGATGGCATGTCAAGGCCGCGCGTCTGATGAAGCAGCACCAGGGCCAGCAACATCAGCCCCATGACAAGAATGGGGGCCAGTAGCAGACGGGGAGCCTCCTGATAGTGGGGCAGTGCCTCCGTAATCATCAGCCCCAGCTCCGGCGTGGGCGGCTGAATGCCCACTCCGACAAAGCCCAGGGTAGAGAGGGTTAGAATGGCACCCGCTAGGCCAAAGGCCATCATGGTGAGCAACTGGGGGGCGAGCTCGGGCCAGAGATGGCGCCGCACCACATGGGCATGGCCGAATCCCAGCAGACGGGACGCCTCCACCTGAGGCGAGGCGAGCAGCCCCCGGCTGCGGGCACGCACCACCCGGTAATACTCCACCCACTGGGCCATGGCCAACCCGAGATAGAGGATGGCAAAGCCCCCCTGGGCCATGGCGGAGAAGAGCAGCACCAGCAACAGGCCTGGCAGGGCCAGCACGCCGTCGGCCAGGCTGCGCAGCAGACCGTCGACCCAGCCGCCGCGCCAGGCCGAGAGCCAGCCCAGCAATGAGCCCAGCAGCGCCGCCGTGATGACGCACAGCAGTCCCAGCAGCAGGGAGAGCCGGGTCGCCGCCGCGAGGCGCGCCATCAGGCTGCGCCCCATCTGATCCCGCCCGAGGGGCTCCTGCCAGGAGGGATCAGCCAGAAACTGTGCCAGATCCTGAGCCGCCGGATCGGGCCAGAGCACGGGGCCCAGCAGGGCAAACAGCACCACCAGCAGGAGCAGGCCCAGCCCCGTTTTGACAGACAACGACATGATCAGGACTCCTTGGGACCACGGGGGTCAATGGCAAGACAAAGCAGATCGGTGAGGGTATTAAGCAGCACGAAGAGCACCGCCAGCACCAGCACTGTCCCCTGAACCATGGGGATGTCGCGCCAGAAGATGGCGTGCACCAGCGCATGGCCGATCCCGGGCCAGGCAAACAGGCTCTCGACCACCACGACCCCCTCGATGAGCAGCACCAGCTGCACGCTGGTGTAGGCGATGATGCTGACCCCGGTGTTGCGCAGACCGTGGCGCCAGAAAACCCGGGCCGGCGAAAGCCCCTTGGTGAGGGCAAATCGGTAATAACCGGACTGCACCACGGTGAGCACGCTTTCACGCACCACCCGGGAGAGCACGCCGGAGAGCCCCAATCCCAGGGTCAGGGCGGGCAGCAGCAGGTTGCTCCCCTCCCCGTGCCCTGCCGCACTGACCCAGCCCAGCTCCACCGAGAGCATCACCATGAGCACCAGGCCGAGCAAGAAGGGGGGCAACGCACGCATCAGCACGCTCCAGCCCAGGGTCAGGCGATCACACCATCCCCCCGGGCGCAGCGCACTCAGGCTGCCAAGCGGCAGCGCCACCACCAGCGCCAGCACCACGGAGGCGCTCGCGAGCGTCAGGGTGGCGCCCAGGTGATGACCCACGTCGGCGGCGACCGGTGCGCCCGTCACCAGAGAGCTGCCGAGATCCCCTTGCAGCAAGGCCCACAGCCAGTCGCCAAAACGGGCAAGGGTCGAGCTGGCCAGCCCCAGCTCGCTGCGCACCGCGTTGGCCGCCTCGGCGGTGACATAGTCATAGCCATAACGACCCGCCGCGATGCGAAAGGCGATGTCTCCGGGCAGGGACTGCACCATCAGAAAACAGAGTCCGGCCACCAGCAGGGCAACCACCAGCGCCTGCACCAGACGCTGACCCAGTATCCCCATGACGCGAGACAAGGGGGTCGCTGTCATCGTGCGCTCCATGTCAACTTGTCCAGGCCATAGCTGCGCTCCTGGGGATCGAGTTCAAACCCCTCCAGCCCCCGACTGACCGCCGCGCTCTGGCGGTACCAGGCGATGGGCAGGAGCGGCAACTCCTGTTGCAGTGTCGTGGCTATCTCCCGGCGAGCCGCGGCGGCGTCTGTGGGCGACAAGGCTTGCGTGGCAAGGCGGGTCAGTGTTTGCGTCATGGCCGGGGAGTGCCAGTTCATCACCCCCCAGTCCGCACCGGCAGGAGCCAAGTCCCCCAGCAACGTGACCAGGGGATCCGGTACCAGGGCATAATTGCGGGCGTAGAGACCAAGCTGGAGCGAGCCGTCCTGATGGCCCGCCGGGATCTCGCTCGAATTGCCCACCGCCACCTTGAGATCCACCCCCACCGCCTTCCACTGCGCCTGCAGTGCCGTGGCGAGGAGCGGCAGCTCCGGACGGTCAGGGAAGGTACGCAGGGTCAGGGCGAAGCGCTCTTCCCCCTTGCGCAGCACACCGTCCTCCCCCGGCTGCCAGCCTGCCGCCGCGAAGGCCGCCCGGGCCGCCTTGACGTCATAGGCAAGCGGCGTCAACCCGAGCTGGTGCCACTCCCCCAGAGTGGGAGGAAAGAGCTGGGTTGCCGCCATCTCGGGATCCCGCAGCAGGGCGGCTGCCATACCACGACGATCGATGGCGAGACTCAGGGCACGGCGCACCACCGGATCGCTCAGACGAGGATCGGCGCCATTGAGCTTGAGCTGGATGGTCCGTGGCAGGGTAACCGAGGCGATGGAGACCCGTGACGCCTGCTGCAAGCGGCGGATGCTGACCGGATCCAGCCCCCAGGCAATGTCGGCCTGACCGCTCTCGGCCATCAGGGTGCGGCTCTCTGCACGCCCCACCGTCAGGTAGCTGACCTCCTCGATTGCGGGCCTGGCCCCCTGCCAGCCGTCGAAACGCACAGTCTCTATCCGCTGGGGTTGTTGCAGGCGGGTGATGCGGTAGGGGCCAGAGCCTATCACCTGGGTTACCTCCCCCTTGGCATCGTAGGCGGCCTTCGCCAGGATCTGGGTGCTGGGGTGGGCCAGCACGGCCGGCAGGGAGGCGAAGGGTTCGCTCAGGGTGACCTTCAAGACGCCATCTCCAGATCCGATGGACGCAATGGGAGCACTGGTCATCACGCCGGGCTTGCGCCAGGCCTGTTGCAAGGCAAAAGCGGCCTGCTCGGCGCTCACCTCGCTGCCATCGTGAAAACGGGCCCCGGGACGCAACGTGAATCGCCACTGCAGACCGTCATCGCTACGCGACCACTCACTGGCAAGCCCGGGTTGTAGATTGCCTTTCCCATCAACATCCACCAGGGTCTCCGCCACCTGCATGCGAGTAAAGAAGACCCCGTTGCTGGCGGGGTCGACACTGTGGATCTCCCAGGGCCCCACCATGGCAAGCGGTTTGCCGTCGACTGCTGTCGTTCCTGCCATCAGAGCCAGGGCGAACCACCCGGCTGCGGTGCATTTTTTTGTCATCCTTTCCATCCAAGCTTCATGTTCATCAACCAAAGAGGTGGCGTTATAACATAACAATTAATCAGGGAGAATGACTTTTGATTTTTGATAAATGGCTTATTTGAAAGACAAAAAGCGACTGCGATGCAGATCGTCAAACAACGGGGAGTCAAAGGGGAATAAAAAAGATGGCCCGTCAGGGCCATCATGATGGCGTCAGCGAGTCACCATCTGCTGCGCCCGCTTGACCTGATCCTCGGGGCTCTCATTGCGCGGTGGAATGGTGATGCCCTTCTGGCAGGCGGGCCTGGCTTCCATGCGTGCCATCCAGGCCTGCAAATGCACCAACCCCTCGATGGAGATACCACTCCAGTCGTGGATGCGCACCCAGGGCCAGGTAGCGATATCGGCGATGCTGTACTCGTCCGCAAGATACTCATGGTGTGCCAGATGACCGTCGAGCACCTCGAACAGGCGTCGCCCCTCCTTCTGGTAACGCTCGATGGCGGCCGGGATCTTCTCGGGGAAATAGCGATAGAAGACGTTGGCCTGCCCCATCATGGGACCGACGCCCCCCATCTGGAACATCAGCCACTGGATGGCCTGGGAGCGACGCTTGGGATCCTGCGGCAGCAACTTGCCGGTTTTTTCCGCCAGATAGATAAGGATGGCGCCGGACTCGAACACTGCGAAGTCACCATTGTCCCGATCGACGATGGCCGGGATGCGGCCATTGGGGTTGATGGCCAGGAACTCGGGCTTCTTCTGCTCCATGGTCGCGAAATCAAGGGGAATGACCTTGTAGGGCAGCCCCAGCTCTTCGAGGGCGATCGACACCTTGAACCCGTTGGGCGTGGCGGCAGTGTACAACTCTATCATCTTGGACTCCTTGAACGTTCAGGGGAAAGGATCAGGCCTGGGCGCTGGACCGGGCACTTACCCGGTCATGCCAGTCCTGCAAATGGGGCTGTTCGGGGGTGATACGCAGGCCAACCACCTTGCCAAAATCAATGGTACAGAAGGCAAGAATGTCGGCGATGGTGAAGCGTTCCCCCGCAATATAGGGCACCTCGGCAAGACGGGCATCGAGCTTGTCAAACCAGATCTGAGCCTGTTGCTTGCACTCCTCCCCCCATTCGGGGAAGACCCGCTCCCGGTCTTTGTAAAAACCGGTGATATGACGAAACGCCATACCGGTCGGCAACCAGAGGTTGAACTCGATGAAGCGACTCCACATCTCTATGGTGGCGCGCTCCAGCGCGGTGCTGCCAAACAGGTTCGGCTCGGGGTGGAGCTCTTCAAAATAGCGGCAGATGGCCAGGGTTTCACTCAGACAGGTTCCGTCATCGAGTTCCAGCACAGGAATGCGCCCGGCCGGGTTCTTGGTCAAAAAGGTGGGCGCCAGGTTTTCCCCCGCCCCCAGATCGACCTGTTGATATTCCATCTCGATCCCCTTCTCCGCCAGAAACATTCTGACCCGACGGGCATTGGGGGCTCGTCTCAGCTCATAAACCTTCATGTCACCTCCGTCGACGAACACACGGTGAGCCGCTGCACAGGCCATAGCAAAGCGGCACAATGTCGGTCAGTTATGACAAATATTGTGCCCCTTGAACAGCCCGCATCGAGGGGGAGATGATTAGCTGCTCAGTACCCCTGGTTGGCGCTGGCGCAGCAAGATAAGACGGGAAAGCAGCGGAAAATAGGATTCAAACTTGCTTTTCAGCACCAGGCTGCAGGCAGGATCCGCCAGTTCGGCCTCATCCAGCAGAATACCGTTGGAGACGAAATAAAAATGCGGATCCCGGACATCCGGCCCCTGTGGAGTATGTTCATACTGTCGATGCACCAACAGGGGAAGCACCGGCAATCCCAGTGCACTGCCTCCTGCAGGCCAGAGCGGAGCAGGCCAGGCAGCGCCCTCTTCTTCCAGCAGCAGGATCGCCGCTTCATCCTTCGACGGTTGCCACTGCTGGGGCTGTGCCACCCGGACCTCGGTGACATAATCGCTCTCTTCGCTGGCGGCACGCAGTGCGGCCAACACACCCAGAGTCGTCGGCGACGACGGTTTCTGACTGATTAATGACAGATTCATGGCTCATATCCCTATGCTCACCACAGCCTGTTATCCGGCTGTCGCGATAAGACTAGTTGATTACAGGTCTTTATTGGAGCCGTCAGATCTGTCAGTCACCACCCTGACCGAATGAGGGCATAGCAGTTGCTATTCCCGAATATCTTGGTAAGATGTCGCGTCCTTTTATCCCCCGTTCTTTAACATCCAGTGGTGAACCTATGCATCCGATGCTGAATATCGCCGTGCGCGCTGCGCGCAACGCCGGTCAAGTAGTAGTAAAAGCCTTTTCTCAACCCGAGAACATCGAGGTTATCCAGAAAGGCAGCAATGACTTCGTGACCAACGTTGACCGTGACGCCGAAGCGGCCATCATTCACACCATCAAAAAATCTTACCCGGAACACAGCATCGTTGCTGAAGAGTCTGGCGAGATTGCCGGTACCAATCCGGACTACCAATGGATCATCGACCCACTGGATGGCACGACCAACCTGGTCAAGGGCATTCCGCACTTTGCCGTTTCCATCGCTCTGCGCGTCAAGGGCAAGACCGAACAAGCCGTTGTCTACGATCCCATCCGTGACGAGCTGTTCACTGCCACCCGCGGCAGCGGCGCCCAGCTGAACGGCTACCGCATCCGTGTCGGCAAGGCCAAAGAGCTCTCCGGCACCATCCTGGCCACCGGGTTCCCGTTCAAGCAGAAGCACCACATCGAACCCTACCTGAAGATGTTCCAGAGCATGTTCATCGAGTGTGCAGACATCCGTCGTGCTGGCTCCGCCGCGCTGGATCTCGCCTATGTGGCCGCTGGCCGCGTCGACGGTTTCTGGGAAATCGGCCTGAAACCCTGGGACACCGCCGCCGGTGAGCTGCTGGCCAAAGAAGCCGGCGCCATCGTCACCGACTTCGTCGGTGGTCACAACTACGAAAACTCCGGCAACATAGTGGTGGCCAACCCCCGCGTGCTGAAAGAGATGCTCGGCAAGATCCGTGAAAACCTGCCGGAATCCCTGGCCAAGTAATCCCGCATACCCGTGAAAAAAATGCCAGTCGGTTCGCCGACTGGCATTTTTTATTCCTGACTACAGTGAAAATCCCGCCCCTCTCGATGACTCAACGGGATCAGATAGTGCCGTTGCGTCCCATGTTGATCACCACCCGGCGGTTCTTGGCTCGGCCAGCTTCCGTTTCGTTGGAGGCCACGTGCTGTTTCTCACCGTGCCCTTCCACCGAGATCTTGCCCTCCTCGATGCCGAGATCCACAAACACCTGCTTGATGGCATCCGCCCGCTTCTCGGAGAGCTTCTGGTTTGGCCAGCGGCCGCCATAGCTGTCGCTGTAGGCGTCGATCACCACCACATCGATGCTCTTGTCTGCCTTCACATAGTCACCGATCATCGCCAGCCGCCGCTTGGAGGCCGGTGACAACTGATCGCTGTTCTTGTCATAAGAGAGCACGCTGAAGGCGATGTCGTTGAAGCTGTAGGGCAGCAAGCCACTCAGGCAGTCCATGAACGCCTGGTACTTCACCCTGAAATTGACCGACGAGAGCGATACCCGCACCGGCCTGTCCTGACGATACCAGTCGCGATACTGGAAAGTCGGCATACGCCCTCCTTCCAGCTCGTCCAGCATGGTCCAGGCGGTCTGCCCCGCCACCAGGCCGTCAAACTGCTGATAGAACTGCAACTGGCTGATCTGTCGCCCGGCTACCCCGGGACGCCAGCTGGGGGGCATGATCCCGAGGCTCACTGTCTGGGTACGCGCCTGGGGTCGCTGCCCCTTGAGCTCGAAATCCAGATTGATCTTGCGCCCGGCCCGGCTGACAAAGGCCCCGGTTCCCCAGCGGGGAATAGGATGCTCCAGCCTGCACTCCACCTGGGTATCAGAGGTCAGGCGCCAGACGGATTGATCCAGACCGGCGCCAAATTCGGTCACGCCCGCCTGCAACTGCATACTCACTGATATGCTGATCAACCCCAACACCCAAGCATTCAACGGCTTGTCCTCCACACTATCTCGAATTATCTATCGGCAGCGGCAGGACAAGCTTTAGGTCAAAACGCTCAGTGGGGGGAAGAAGGGGCCATCAGCTTGAAGCTGGCGATGCGTCCCGCCAGGTCCCGGGCCAGGGCATCCAGTTCGGCACTGTGTTGTTGCAGGGTATGGGAGTGCTGGCGATGGGCTTCATACACGTCACGGATGGTCATCACGTTTTGCTGGATGTCGTCGGTCACGTAACGTTGCTCCTCGGTGGCGGTGGCCACCTGGGCCGTCATGTCGCTCACCTTGCGCACCTCGTTGACGATGTCGGTCAGCTCGCTCCCCGCCCGTTTGGCCTCCGTCACGCTAAGACCCGCCTGTTCGGTCCCCGTGTGCATGGCAGCCACCGCCTCGTTGGCCCCCTGGCGCAAGCGGCCCAGCATCCGCTCTATGTCATCCGCCGCCTGCTGGGTACGGGAGGCAAGTGCTCTCACCTCGTCGGCCACCACTGCAAAGCCGCGCCCGGATTCACCGGCACGGGCCGCCTCGATGGCGGCATTGAGGGCCAGCAGGTTGGTTCTGTCCGAGATCTGCTTGATGAGGCTCAAGGCCTCCCCCACCGACTCGGTATCCCGATGCAGGCTGTCCACCAGGTGCTGGGTATCCACCAGCGTGCCCGCCACCTGCTGGATGGTGTGGATGGTCTGATCCACCTCCTTGTCACCCTGCTTCGCCCGGCCGATGGCCTGCTGAGTCGCCTGGGAGGTCTGGGTTGCGTTGCGGGCAATCTCCGCGACAGTCGATGCCATCTCGGTGGCGGCAGTCGCCACCAGATCCACCTGCCCGCATCCCCTGACTACGCCGGCATTTACCTCGGCAATGACCTCGGCCGAGCTGGCGGCGCTGCGTATCAGCACGTCACAGGAGTGGCGCACAGCCAGCAGCAAACTCTCCAAGTGCCCGAGGAAATGGTTCAGATCCCGCGCCAGGGCCCCCAGCTCATCCCCGGATCGCCAGTCGACCCGCACGGTCAGGTCGTTCTCCTGCACCAGGCGCTTGAAGGTCTGGTGCAGGGCCATAAAGCCCAGATGCAGATCCCGCACTACCCGCCAGCAGACGAAGGTGGTCAGGACGATGCACAGCAACACGCCAACCGCCCCCCACCAGAAGTCACTGGCACTCCCGACCCGCATCTGTTCAACCCGCTCGAAGAGCTGCTGATAGAGGCTGTCTTCTATCTCCTTGAGCAGGCCTATCTTGTCGGTACTCAAGGCAAACCAGGCCTCCGCATCGACACCAAAACCGCCGCTTGCCGCCTTGTCCAGGGCCAGTTTCTCCATGGCGGCCACCTTGGCCACCACGGGTGAGGCGAGGCTGTCGTTCAGCAACTGACGCTGGGCTGGACTCGCCACCGCCTGGAAACGTTCGAGATAGGTGTTCTGGGCCGCCAGCAGGGAGATGAACTGCTGCAACAGCGCAGGCGTGAAGCTGTCACGGCCAAAGACGTTGCTGAGCGTCGCCCGCTCCAGTCCCGCACGCTCCTTGCTCTGCAGGAAGGCGGCGTAGGCATTGGTCTGCAAGGCGATGGTGGCATCCATGCTGTCGACGCTTATCTTGTCCACCACCGCCAGCAGGGCGGTCACGAGGCGGGTATAGAAGCCGACCTGTTCCGCCACCTCGACCCCCAGGGCGCTGACCCGCTCACGCATGGCGGTGAGTCCCGCCACTCCTTGCTGCACCTCGGTCAGCGCCAGCAAGGCAGGATCCTGATGAAAACGCTGCAACAGGCTGTCCACCACCTTGCGCTGGGCAGGCAGCGCATCGCGAAACTTGTTGCCGCCAGAGCCGAGGAAACCGGCCGACATGCCGCGCTCCCGTTGCAGCTCATGGGCCAGCTGCGCCGCCTCCTTCACCACCGCCAGCGCGACCAGGGCGCCGCTCATCTCCTGTTCGACCCGATAACGTTCATAGACGTACCGGCCGGAGAAAAACAGCAGGGCCAACAGCGGCAGACAGACCACCAACATCATCTTGTGTGCCAATCCCAGCTTCTTCATCGTCCTCTCCCTCCATGGCTGACGTCGCCCATTATAAGCACAGGTGTTTCAAAATGGCCCTCTTGCCGTCCCATGGCGGCAGATAAGGGACAAGGGCACGCTTTTTTGCCATAATGCCGCCTCCTTTCACGCCGACCGAGATACCATGACCGACGCCGTTCACACCCTCAAGGGCCGTTTTCGCGGCTTTTACCCCGTCGTCATCGATGTTGAAACCGCCGGATTCAATGCCAAGACCGATGCCCTGCTGGAAATAGCCGCCCACACCCTCAAGATGGATGAGCAGGGCTGGCTCGTCCCTGACCAGATCTTCCATTTTCATGTCCAGCCCTTTGAGGGCGCCAATCTGGAGAAAGCGGCGCTGGAGTTCACCGGCATCGACCCCTTCAACCCGCTGCGGGGCGCGGTGGACGAGAAGGAAGCACTCACCGAGATCTTCAAGGGGGTGCGCAAGGGCATGAAGGAGCAGGATTGTGGTCGCGCCATCATAGTGGCCCACAACGCCACCTTCGACCACGGCTTCGTGATGGCCGCCGCCGAGCGGGCCGGCCTCAAGCGCAATCCGTTCCACCCCTTCGCCACCTTCGACACCGCCGCCCTCTCGGGTCTTGCCCTGGGGCAGACGGTGCTGGCCAAGGCCTGTCAGAGCGCCAATATCCCCTTTGACAACAAAGAGGCCCACTCGGCCCTCTACGACACCGAGCGCACCACAGAGCTCTTCTGCCACATCGTCAATCGCTGGAAGAGCCTGGGAGGCTGGCCTCTGGCCAACCCGGATGAAACGACGGACACCGAAGACGAGGGCTGAACACTCCCAGCCCCTGCCCAGACAGGCTGCCCATGGCAGCCTGTCTGCATGAGGGGACCTGTCTGGGCAAGGAATAAGGGCCATTTTCCCGGTTCCCGTTCACCGCCAGCAGAAGATGCGTCCCTTGGCCGGGATCTGCCGATTTTTTTCTCGACATTTAGCCTGTTTTTCGCAAACTAGCTGGCTTTCACACGACTGACAGCAACACAATCCATAAGGAAATCAAATGAATCCTGTTGTTATCGCGGTGGCGCTGATGCTGGTGCTCAGCCTGCTGCGGATCAATGTGGTGGTCTCCCTCGCCATCGGTGCCATCGTGGGTGGCCTGCTCGGCGGACTCTCCCTCGAGCAGACCCTCAGCACCTTCACCGGCGGCCTGGGCGGCGGTGCAGAAATCGCCCTCTCCTACGCCATGCTGGGGGCTTTCGCGGTAGCCATCTCCCGCTCCGGCATCACCGATCTGCTGGCCCGCAAGGTCATCAACCAGCTCGGCAAGGATGCCAGCAGCACCCGCATTCTCTGGGTCAAGAGCCTGCTGCTCACCTCGGTGCTCGCGGTCTCCATCTCCTCCCAGAACCTGATCCCGGTGCACATCGCCTTCATTCCCATCCTGATCCCGCCGCTGCTGCATGTCATGGCCCAGATGCAGATCGACCGCCGTCAGGTGGCCTGCGTCATCACCTTCGGCCTGACCGCTACCTACATGCTGCTGCCGGTGGGCTTTGGCGGCATCTTCCTGAACAACATCCTGGCCAAGAATCTCGTCGACAACGGCGTACCGGTGGAATTCAGCCAGTTGCCCCTGGCGATGGCCATCCCGGTATTCGGCATGTTCCTCGGCCTGCTCATCGCCGTCTTCTTCAGCTACCGCAAGCCGCGTCAGTATGATCTGGAGAAGATCCTGGCCGCCGAACCCGAGACGGTCGAGCTCAATCTCAACCACATCTGGGTCGCCCTGCTGGCCATCGCCGTGGCACTCGGTCTGCAACTGATGACCAACAGCATCGTGCTGGGGGCGCTCGCAGGCTTCATCATCTTCACCTGCGGCGGCGTCATCAAATTCCGCGAGAGCCAGGATGCCTTCACCCAGGGTGTGCGCATGATGTCCCTCATCGGCTTTATCATGATCTCGGCCGCAGGCTTCGCCGCCGTCATGAAGGAGACCCACGGGGTGGAGAGTCTGGTGCAGTCCGTCTCCAGCATGATGGCAGGTCACAAGGGACTGGCGGCCTTCCTGATGCTGCTGGTGGGCCTGCTCATCACCATGGGGATCGGCTCCTCCTTCTCCACCGTGCCCATCATCGCCACCATCTATGTGCCCCTGTGCATCCACCTCGGCTTCTCGCCCATGGCGACCATCGCCCTGGTGGGCACCGCGGGCGCGCTGGGGGACGCGGGCTCCCCCGCCTCCGACTCGACGCTCGGCCCCACATCGGGCCTCAATGCGGACGGTCAGCACGACCACATCTGGGACAGCGTGGTGCCAACCTTCATCCACTACAACATCCCCCTGGTGATCTTCGGCTGGATTGCCGCCATGGTGCTCTGAGACCATCCCAAGCAGACAGACAAAAGGCGACCCCGGAGTCGCCTTTCTTGTCTTGCACATGCCTCAGATGGCCGGTTGCAGCCCCCGCCTGCCGGCCAGGGCGCAGAGACAGGCCACCAGGGCCAACCCCATGCCGGCTGCTCCCACCCCGAGCCAGTGTCCCTGTTGCCAGACCAGCATCCCCAGGCTGGAGCCGAGGGTTCCCCCCAGGAACATGCCGGTCATGAAGAGGGTATTGATGCGCCCCCTGGCCTCAGGTCTCAGACCATAGATGCGCTGCTGATGGGCGATGAGTGCGCTCTGCACTCCGAGATCCAGCAAGATGACCCCGCACGCCAGCCCGGCCAGAGAGAGCCACAGCTCGAAGCAGATCCAGGCAAGCACCACCAGCACGGCACCGGCCAATACCACTGGTCTGGCCCCCAACCGATCCGCCATCCGGCCTGCCAAAGGGGCCGCCACCACCCCAGCCACCCCGATGACCCCGAACAGACCCGCCATGTCGGCCCCCAACCCATAGGCAGGTTCGGCCAGGTAGAACGCCAGCACGGTCCAGAAGGCGCTGAAGGAGGCAAACAGCAAGGCCTGGGTCAGGGTCGCGCGGCGCAGGGCGGGCTCCTCGCGCCACAGACCGACCAGAGAGTGAAGCAGACGGCCATAACCGAGGGGAGAGCGCGGCAATCCGGACGGTATCATCCTGGCCATCAGCAGAGCCCCCGACAGGGCCAGGGGAATGGCCAGCCAGAACATGGTGCGCCAACTGCCATAAGCGGTGACCAGGCCAGCGACGGTGCGGCTGAGCAGTATTCCGGTCAGCAGGCCGCTCATCACGCTGCCGACCACGGCACCCCGGCGGGCGGGATCTGCCAGGGTCGCCGCCACCGGAACTATCTGCTGGGCCGCCGTGGCCCCGATGCCGAGCAGGACGGAGGCCAGCATCAAGGTGGTGGCACTCGTGGCCGTGGCCGCCAGCAGGGAAGCCAGCGCGATCAGTGCAAACTGCCCCGGAATGAGCCAGCGGCGCTCGACCACATCGCCAAGCGGCACCAGCAAAAGCAGACCCATGGCATAGCCGAGCTGGGTCAGCATGGCGATCAATGGCATGCCCGAGTGCCCGGGAAAGTCCTGCGCCATCACCGCCAGCATGGGCTGGTTGTAGTAGATGTTGGCAACTGCCAGGCCGCATGACAGGGCCATGGCGAAGAGCAGGGAGGGGCCGGGGGTTGCGGCCCCTCCGGCAGAAGGCGATGTACTCATGATCTTCTCCTCGTGGTAGAAGGGCTCCCGCCAGGACACGGGCCCCATGCGCACAGCCTACCCGGGGAGCGTCGCCACCAGTAGAGCGGTGGGGACCATAACAGTTATTCCGCTGGTGCATGCCCCACGCCGGGCAGGCCGGTCACGAATGCCAGAAAGGCACTCGCCTTGGCACCGGGCTGGCGACCTGCCGGGAGCAGGGTCCAGAGCTCCTGCATGGGCAGTTGCCACTCGGGCAGCACCGCCACCACCTCGCCGCGGGCAAGCTCGGGGGCAAACATCCACTCCGAGGCGATACCAAGCCCCAGTCCTGCCAGCACGGCGGCGCGCATGCCTTCGGCCGCCGAGACCGTCAGCCTGCCTTCTCCGGAAACCACCTTCTCTTCGACGCCGCGGCGAAATCGCCACTGCTGCCCCACTCCGGGCCGTGGACTGTAAAGCACCAGATCATGCTGTTGCAGGGCCTGAGGGGTCTCAGGCTCTCCTTTGGCGGCCAGATAGGCCGGCGTCGCCAGCACCCGCATGTCGCTTCGGGCGAGGCAGCGGGCGACCAGCGACGAGTCGGCCTGTTTGCCGATCCGCAGAGCCACCTCGATGCCCGCCGAAATGAGATCCACATTGCCGTCATCCAGCAGGATCTCCAGATCCAGTCCCGGGTGAGCCGCCAGAAAACCGGCAAGATGGGGAATGATATGCAAGCGGGCGAAAGTGACGGGAGCGCTCACCCGCAGGCGTCCGCTCAGGCCCGCCCGGCATTGCTGCACCATGGCATCGGCCTCGTTGACCTGGGCCAGGATCTCTCTCGCCCGCAGATAGTAGGCCTCTCCGGCCTCGGTGGGCGCCAGCCCCCGGGTCGAACGCAGCAACAGGCGGCTGCCAAGGTGCGCCTCAAGCTGGGCAATCAATCTGGAAACCGTGGGTTGCCCCATCCCCAGTCGGCGGGCCACCGCCGAAAACGAGCCGGTCTCCACCGCCAGCACGAACACCTCCATCACCCCCAAGCGATCCATCTATGGCTCCTCTGCCCTGTGGCACTGTTCGTGGCACAAGGTAGCACCGGGCCTGTCCTCTCGCACCCTCGTTCTGGCAGGAGGCACAAGAAAACCGCGTAATGGGAGGTCCTGCCATGGGAGAAAGGTGTCGGGATGAAATATCAACCAGGAACAATCGAACAGAGGGACTCGAAGACAAGGCTACAGGAGCTCGATTGCCCCAAGGCTAGCCCAGTGCCACTTCCTGAATGGCGGCGCTGTGGGCGAAATAGCGGTGACAGAACTGCATGAACTCCGGCAGCGGCAAGGGACGCGAGTAGAAATAACCCTGGATCTCATCCACCCCTATGGTGAGCACCGCCTTGAGCTCATCGCTGTTTTCCACCCCTTCTGCCACGACACGCACCCCCAACTGATGAGAGAGGGTGGTGATGGTCTCGACGAAGAGCGCCTGCCGGGTGTCACTGTCGATCGCGGTGATAAAGGATCTGTCTATCTTGAGCTTGTCGAAATAGAGTTCACGCAGGTAAGAGAACGAGGACCAGTCGGTCCCGAAGTCATCGAGGGCCACCCGCACCCCTATCTGGCGCAGGGAGTGAGTGATCTGCTTGCTGAGGGCGATGTCATCGAGGGCGATGGTTTCGGTCAGCTCTACTATCAACTGGTGCAGCCCCAACGGTCCATCTTCCATCTTCTCTTCAATCTCCCTGGCCAACCCCATGTTGAACATGGAGTTGGAGAGGTTGATGGAGATCTCGAGCGGTGCTAGCACCTCCTCCGGGAAGCCGGACAGATCGAGCTGCATGCGCCGGATGATCCAGCCCCCGAGCGCCTCGCCCAACCCGTTCTCTTCTGCCAGCGAGATGATGTCGAGGGGGGCAATAAAGCCATATTCCGGATGATGCCAGCGGATCAGCGCCTCGGCCCCCAGCCTCACCACACTCTGGCCGCGCACGATGGGCTGATAGTAAAGGGCCAGTTGCGGGCATTGCGGGCAGTGGATAAGCTCCCGCAGCTCGGTCGACAGCCGGCGTTTGCGCTGATAGTGCTGATACATGCTGCTGGAGAAGAGCACATTGCGATTCAGCCGCTTGCGCTTGGCGCTGTCGAGGGCGATATCGGCAAACAGCAGCATCTCTTCCGGTGAATGATCCGGTTTCACGTACTGGCTGGTGCCCATGAAGACCCGCACCCGGTGCGCCGGATCGGCGGCAAACACCAGATCCGCCAGCTCGCTGCGCAGTTGCTCAAGAAACGGGAAGCGCAGATAGGTGGGCATGGTGCCGGTGATGATGAGGGTGAACTCGTCACTGCCGGTACGGGCAACGAAGATCCCCTGGCCAGAGGCGGCCTTGATCCGCGCCGCAAGCCGTTTGAGCAAGGCGTCCCCCACTTCGTAACCCAGACTGTCATTGACCTCCCTGAAATGCCCCAGATCCATGAGGCAGACGGTGATGCTGCTGCGCCGACCGGGATGGCTGGTCCACTGCTGGAGGTGCTTGATGAGCGCCGCCCGGTTGGGGAGACGGGTGAGAGGGTCGTTCCACGCCAGAAAATGCTGGCGACGCACTTCGCGAAACAGCACCATCAACATCACCATGGTCGCCAACATCAGAAATCCCAGGATGAAGAAGTTCTGGGTTTTCGACTCGTTGAGCAGCTCGCGCTGGGCGATGGCAGAGGGCCCGGTGAAGTTTTTCACCATCACGTCCCGCACCCCGCGCATCTCGTCATCGAGCGCGGCCGTGAACATCTTGAGTGCAGGGGAATTCGGCTCCCCTTGCACCACATCCTGCTCATAGCGTTCGAAGAGAGCGAGGATCTTGCCGACCGCCTTGTCCGCACCGAATCGGGCCCTGACCGACTTTGCCTCCTCCCCGTGCAGGAAGACATCGAGCCGGTTCCAGGCAATGTCAAAGCGCTTGTTCATCTCCTCCCGGCTGGCGGCACCGGCACGATAGAGCTGCAAACCCTCCTCGAAGGCGTGGATCTCCAGCTCGAGCTGGGCCAGTGCCCAGGCGGAGAGCTGGGTGTAGCGCGTCACCGCATTGAACGCGCGGTCATAGTTCCAGACCGACCAGAGGGTCACCCCCAAAAAGGTGGTCACCATCAGGATCAGGCTCAAGAACTTGCCGCGCAGCATCTTATTTGCTCTCCAGCGCCGTCAGCTGCCACACCATCCGGCTGTGATAGAGCTCCTTGTTGAGTTCGGGATGGTCGGTGAGGGGATAAATGACCCAAAGCGGCCCCTTGTTGCGCAGGGTCAGCGCCTTGCCATCCTGTTTCTCGGCCACCAGCACCGGGTACTTCTCCCCGTCTTCCAGCGGCAGTGCGGCCCAGTATTCATTGACCGCGAGGGCCTTGACCTCCTGGCTCTTGAGACCGTAGATCCTGACCAGGTCCCGCAGAAACACCCCGCGATAGAGGTGCTCCCCTTCGGTCCAGGGCGTCCCTGTCTTAACCTCCGTCTGCGGCAAGGCCTCAAACTCGGCACGGGTCAGCACCACCTCCCCCTTGCCATTGCAGCACCCCGCCCCCGCAATTCTGAAGAAGGGCTCCTCCGCCAACACCATACCCGACACGAGCCATCCAGATATCAGCAACACCTTGCCAAGCCACTTGCCCATCACGCACCTCCCTGTCATACGGTTTATTTATTCATCTCACTCTGCTGACTCATATGCAAACAACAGAATGCACCTTCAGACCAAAGTCGCAGTCGTTTGCAACCAGCAACTATCTCTGCGCCTTCCAAAAGTACCCAATCGCTTCCCAAAGAATGACACCAGGCGCCACCCCCAGGCAAATGGATTGCACCATTTTTCTTTTCACTGGCTCCGCATAAAACCGGGTGCCCGCCACGGCCGGAAAAAGGTGACAATCTTTGCTACGCATCTGAAAAACAGACACAAAAAAGGCCGCTCCATGGAGCGGCCTTCTCATCAGTGCAGTCAGGGTTTAGCTGTCGCGGCGCTTGTTGCCACCGAATTTGCGACCCTTGTCGAAACCGCCTTCACGGCGATCCTTGTTGAAGGGACGGTCACCCTGGGGACGGCGATCCTTGTTGAAAGGACGGTCGCCACGGAACGGACGATCACCACGGGGCGGACGGGGAGCAGTGTTGCCGCCGGCCGGCACTTCGGTGTAACGGGTGATCTGCAGCGGACGCTGGCAGACACGGGCCTTCTTGATCACTTCCAGCACCTCGGCGCTCATGCCCTTGGGCAGATCGACGGTGGAGAAGTCATCGGCGATGTCGATGTTGCCGATGAAGCGGCTCTCGATGTTCGCTTCGTTGGCGATGGCACCCACGATCTGGCCCGGCTTGACGCCGTGATGGGCGCCCACGTCGACACGGTAACGCTCCATCTCCACGTCCGGGTTGTCTTTCAGCGGACGCGGTTCGAGGGACGGCATGCGACGGGCCGGACGATCGCCACGGTCACCGAAGTCACGACCGCCACGGTCGTTGAACTCACGACGCTCAAAGCCACCGCGATCGTTACCAGCGTTGAACACCGGATCCGGAATGGAGTCATCCAGCAGCAGCGGTTGATCGCCCTGTACCAGCTTGGCCAGTGCGGCAGCCAGTTCCAGCGGATCGGCAGAATCTTCTTCGATCAGCTCGTTCACCAGATTCACGTAGATCTCGAGCTCTTCGCCCATCATGGTTTCGCGGATGCGCTCCTTGAACTTGGCCAGACGGTGCTGGTTGATGTCCTCGGTGCTCGGCATCTTCATCGGCTCGATGGCCTGACGGGTTGCGTGCTCGATGGCGCGCAGCATGCGACGCTCACGCGGTGCCACGAACAGGATGGCTTCGCCCTTGCGACCGGCACGGCCGGTACGGCCGATACGGTGAACGTAGGATTCGGTGTCGTAGGGGATGTCGTAGTTCACCACGTGGGTGATGCGCTCAACGTCCAGACCACGGGCAACCACGTCGGTGGCGATCAGGATGTCCAGCTGGCCCTGACGCAGCTTGTCGACTGTACGCTCACGCAGCTTCTGCGGGATGTCACCGTGCAGCGCTTCACAAGCATGACCACGGGCAGCCAGCTTGCCAGCCAGTTCTTCGGCGGCGTTCTTGGTGCGTACGAACACCAGCAGGGCTTCGTAGGGTTCGACTTCCAGCAGACGGGTCATGGCGTCCAGCTTGTGCAGACCGGTCACCTGCCAGTAACGCTGGCGAATGGTGGTGGCGGTCGCAGTCTTGGAGGCGATCTTGATCTCTTTGGGCTGCTTCAGGTGCTTCTGGGCCACACGACGGATCTGCTCCGGCATGGTGGCGGAGAACAGGGCAACCTGACGACCGGCCGGGCACTGTTCCATGATCCAGTCCACGTCGTCGATGAAGCCCATGCGCAGCATCTCGTCCGCTTCGTCCAGCACCAGGGCTTTCAGACCGGAGAGGTCCAGGTTCTTGCGACGGATCAGGTCCATCACGCGGCCCGGGGTACCCACGACAACCTGGGCACCGCGACGCAGGGCGCGGGTCTGGGTTTCGTAGGAAGCGCCGCCGTAGATGGGCAGCACGTGGAAATCGGGCATGTGGTGGGCATAGCGTTGGCACGCCTCTGCCACCTGCAGGGCCAGCTCGCGGGTCGGGGCCAGCACCAGGATCTGGGTGTTGCGGTTACCAGCTTCCAGACGAGACAACAGAGGCAAGGCAAAAGCAGCGGTCTTCCCTGTACCGGTTTGTGCCTGCCCCAGCAGATCGTGTCCCGCCATCAGGTGGGGAATTGCTGCGGCCTGGATGGGAGACGGGCGCTCATAGCCCACGTCCTGCAGCGCTTTCAATACAGGCGCGGCCAGTCCAAGCTCACTAAAAAGGGGCAGTTGTTCGGTATCAGACATAGATTCTTCCAGATTAAGGCAGGCGGCTAACACCGCGGAATAGCAAAAAGGCGGCGATTATAGCGCCACTTTGTTCTGCTGTCTTGAAAAATGTGATAGGTGTCTCAAGACGTTGGCAATTATAGAGGGATCTCGCGACTATGGCTTGCTTATTTTTCACTCATGATGCGTTATTGCGGATCACGCTTCGCCAGAGTCCTTGTCCCGCTTGTACTTGAGCACCGCCATGGTCAATCGGCTGGTGCACAATAAACGACCACGTTCATCGCGAATCTCGATCTGCCACACCTGAGTCGTCGCCCCCAGATGCAGCGGCGCGCAGCGCCCCGTCACCACCCCTTCCCGCTTGGCCCGTAGGTGATTGGCATTGACCTCCAGCCCCACGCAATAACTCTCCTCCCCCACCGCCATGTTGGCCGCAAGCGATCCCAGCGTTTCCGCCAGCACCACGGAGGCGCCGCCGTGCAGCATCCCGAGTGGTTGATGGGTGCGGTGATCCACCGGCATGGTGGCCTCCAGCCAGTCGGGGCCAAAGGCGCTATAGACGATGTCGAGGTGGGCCATCAGGGTGTTACGGGAGCTGGCGTTGAGCCCCTCCAGGCTCATGGGTTTGCGCCAGATGGGGCTGCTTTCTTGACTCATGGTGAGCGGACTCCTTGCGTGATCAACGGGTTATCGCTGCGCTGTAGCGGTAAGCCAGCAGTGTCGGCGAAAAAGGCGCAAAAAAAAAGATGCCCACGCCGGGGCATCTTGCATCGAGATTGACCCTCACCAGGGATAGGTCACCCCTGGCCACTCGGCCCAAGGGCCGTCCCGCCCCGGCAGACGCGGCTCGGACCAGCGCCATACCTTGCCGAGCCAGGCGCGCAGTTCGGCTTCGAGTTCGCTGTCCGTGAGCGGCGCCTCGGCCACCTTCCAGAAGAAGAGCTCCACCTGCACCTCCGGCAGCACCGACGGATAGAGGTAAACCCCGCCCCAGAAGCGGGGCTCCCTGTCCGGGCTCCAGAGGCCATAGGCAAAGGAGCGCTTGGCCAGAAACTCGGAGTGCTGCCACTCCAAGTCGGCCTCGTGCTGACTCAGGCTGAAATGGGCGGAGGGCCACACATCGTCCGGGCGAAACAGCTGATGGAGCTGCTCCCGCTCGCGCAGGATGGCGACAAACTCCACCACGGCCTGGGACGGCGTGGTGGGGAGCAACAGAAAATGCGGGTGCCGATAGGCCTTCGGCACCCGGAATCCCTTGGGAAAGTGGAGCATCAGAGCAGTTCCAGCAGGGCCTGCAGCGGGTGCTTGAGCTTCTCCCCCTCCATCCGCTTGACCTGGCTGCGGCACGAATAGCCGGTGGCCAGGCAGCGAGCCTTGGGCAGGCGTTCAAGAGGCTCGGCCCAGCTCAGGCCATAGATCCCCTTGGAGTTCTCCACCTGTCTGGCGTCGTGACCATAGGTGCCCGCCATGCCACAGCAACCCACCGACACCGGCTGCAAACGTGCACCGAAGCGACCAAACAGGGTGCTCCAGTCACCGTGGGTGGTGGGCTTGGCGGTCTTCTCGGTGCAGTGGGCAAACAGATACCAGGGGTCGGCGGCAGCCTCTTCCCGCAGCGGCAGCGCCTCGGCAGGCAGGGAGAGCAGCCACTCCTGGGGTAGCAGCACCTGGAAATCGCCGCGGGCGGGGCCGAGCGCCTTCACGTACTCGTCCCGGTAGCAGAGCACCAGAGAGGGGTCGACCCCCACCATGGGGATGCCGAGGGCCGCCACCTTGTTGAGGAACTGGGCGCTGCTGGCAGCAGTGCGGG
Organism: Aeromonas sp. QDB68; assembly: GCF_027707405.1. Classification (NCBI taxonomy): domain Bacteria; kingdom Pseudomonadati; phylum Pseudomonadota; class Gammaproteobacteria; order Aeromonadales; family Aeromonadaceae; genus Aeromonas; species Aeromonas sp. QDB68. The sequence continues at coordinate 92,919 of NZ_JAPCIQ010000007.1, forward strand.
CGAAGGCGCGCAGGAATCCCTTCACGTGCTGAGGCTTGCCGTTGGGTTTGAAGGGCAGCAGGTAGGGCTGATAGCCCAGCTTGCTGGCCAGCTTCACCAGGTCACGCACCACGGGGGCGTCGTAGTAGCTGGTGAAGGGATCCTGCACGATGAGCACCACTTTTTGGCGCTGCTCGGGGTTCATGGCCTCGAGGCCCGGCAGATCGAAATAGCGGGCGCGGTGATCCCGCAGCTCCTCGGCCAGGGTCGGTACGGAGAGCAGAGGCACATCCACCATGCCGATGCTCTTCTCGGTCGCCTTCTGGGCCCACTCTTTTTCGAGGAAGAAGTTGACCAGTTTCGGCGCCTTGGCCAGCAGGGGCGCATAGCTCTCTACCGTGCCCACGAAGTAATCCTTGGGGCCGCGCAGATAGCGGCTGTGATAGAGCTGCATGAAGCGGGCGCGGAAGGTGGGTACATCCACCTTGATGGGGCACTGGCTGGTGCATGCCTTGCACGCAAGGCACCCCTCCATCGTCTCCATCACCTCGTGGGAGAAGTCATACTCGCCCCGGGCGCGGGCCACCGTATTGCGGAACTTGTCGACGATCTGCTTGAAGCGCAGACCGCCGCTTTGCAGCGCCACCTCTTCGGCAAGGGGATCGAAGCCCTGCTCCGACAACTGGCGCAGCCATTCACGCATCAGGCCAGCCCGCCCCTTGGGGGAGTGACGGCGGTCGCGGCTGATCTTGACCGAGGGGCACATGGGGGAATCGGTCTCGAAGGTGAAACACAGACCGTTGCCGTTGCAATCCAGCGCCCGTGTATAGCTCTCGCGCACGGCAATCGGGATCTGGCGGTCGAACTTGCCGCGCTTGGGCCCGTCCACCGAGACAAGCGAAGCGCCGCTGCCATAAGGCATGCAGATCTTGCCCGGGTTGATGCGGTTGGCCGGGTCGAACGCCCCCTTGACCCGTTGCAGCTCTTCCCACAGCTCGCCGAAGAAGGCGGGGCTGTATTCGGAGCGAAAGCCCTTGCCGTGCTCCCCCCACATCAGGCCGCCGTATTTGGCGGTGAGCGCCACCACCTGATCGGAGATGCGCCGCAGCAGCACCTCCTGCTCGGGATCGCACAAGTCCAGCGCCGGGCGCACGTGCAGCACCCCGGCATCGACGTGGCCGAACATGCCGTAGTCAAGGCCGTGAGCATCCAGCAGGGCACGAAACTCCATGATGAAGTCCGCCAGCGACTCCGGCGGCACGGCGGTGTCTTCGGTGAAGGCCACCGGCTTCTTGCGCCCTTCGGCGTTGCCGAGCAGCCCCACCGACTTCTTGCGCATGGCGTAGATGGTCTCGATGCTCGGCAGGTGGTCGCACACCTGATAGCCAATGACCCCGGCTTCACCACGCGCCAGCAGGGCGTCGATGCGCCGGCACAGCTCCGCCACCTTGGCCTTGTGCGCATCCTCGTCGGTGTCGGCAAACTCGACGATGTTGAGCCCCTGCAGATCCTTGCCGGGCACATCCTGGATGAGATCCTTCACCGAGTGCCAGATGATGTCGGCGCGAGCCAGTCCCAGCACCCGGGAGTCCACCGTCTCCACCGACAGGGCGTGGGCCTGTACCATAAAGGGGGCGTTTCTGAGCGCGGAGGGGAAGCTGTCGTACTTGACGTTGACCAAGGTGCGGTAGCGCGGGATGGGGGTGATGTTGAGCCGGGCTTCGGTGATGAAGCCCAAGGAGCCTTCCGAGCCGCACAGCACCCGGCTCACATCCAGAGTGTCGGTATCGGGCTGATAGAGGTGCTTGAGATCGTAACCGGTCAGAAAGCGGTTGAGCTTGGGGAAGGTGGCTTCGATGTCGGCGCGCCGCTCCTTACCGATGCGATAGAGGGTGCGATAGATCCCCCCCTCCCGGCCCTCGAGGGCCAGCTTGTCCGCCAGTCGCTGGCCGGTCACCGGCTCGGTCGCCATGATGTCACCGTTTTCCAGCACGGCCTTGAGGCCGAGCACATGATCCGAGGTCTTGCCGTACACCAGCGACCCCTGCCCCGAGGCATCGGTGTTGACCATGCCCCCCAGGGTAGCGCGGTTGGAAGTGGAGAGATCCGGCGAGAAGAAGTAGCCGTGGGGCTTCAAATAGGCGTTGAGCTGGTCTTTGACCACCCCGGCCTGGGCCCGCACCCAACCCTCTTCCAGATTAATTTCCATGATCTGGTTCATATGGCGCGAGAGATCGACGATAATGCCGCCGCCCAAGGATTGGCCATTGGTGCCGGTACCGCCGCCGCGAGGGAAGAAACTCAAGGTCGCGTACTCAGGCCCCTGGGCCAACTTGAGCATCACTGCAATATCGTCCGCACTGCGCGGATAGAGAACCGCCTGAGGTACGACCTGATAGACGCTGTTATCCGTCGCCATCGCCAACCGGCTTGCATAAGACTTTTCGATATCACCACGAAATGCTGATCGCGCCAGCAACTCAAGAAACTGCAGGGTTGTAGGTGACAAACTGTCCTGGTAATCGAGTCTCGGGATCATGAATCCTTGTTCCCATCCTTTGCTTGATGCCGGCATTCCGGCGACAACGACCGTTCGGACCTGCCTCTTTGCGGGTGTCCGAACCAGTCCGCTCACATGTGAGCGGGCAGTATATCAGCTAGAAAACCGCTTGCGCGCGCAATCTTCACCATTTGAAAGGAGGACTTTTATGGCTCACTACAGCCATGTTATCAGTACGCTTATTCGCACCGAAAAACAGGCCCTGACCCTGTCGCTGTTTGGTTGCATCACCTTTGCCATTTTCGGGATCGGCTATGGTCTGTTCGTCGGTTCCAACGCCATCATGCTGGACGGCATCTTCACCCTGTTCAGCATGGGCATGACGGGCCTTGGGCTCATCACCGCCTACCTGGTCACCCGCCCCTCCGACGCCCGTTTCCAATACGGCTACGCCCACTTCGAACCCATCGCCAACGTCATCAACGGCGCCATCATTCTGCTGCTCTGCCTCGGCGCCCTCTATGGCGGCATCACCTCCCTGCTGGCAGGAGGACGGGAGATCGATCTCGGCCACGCCCTCATCTATGCCGTCGTCTCCACCTTCTTCTGCGGCATCCTCTATCTCATCGAGGCCGACGTGGCCGAGCGGGTCAACTCCGAGCTGGTGCGGGTGGACTCCAAGGAGTGGCTGGTGGATACCCTGCTCAGCGCCACCCTGCTCATCGGCTTTCTGGTCGCCATCGGGCTCGATACCCTGGGTTACGGCCACTACAACCGCTACATAGACCCGGTGCTGGTCTCGCTGCTGGCCCTGTGTGCCACCCTTATTCCCATCAAGGTGCTCGGTCGCAACCTGCGGGAAGTGCTGAAGATTGCCCCCAAGGGGGATGTCTCCCGGCTGGTGGCCAGCGAAGTCGAGGCCCTGCGCCTGCGCCATGGGGTCGAGTGCTACAGCCACCTGGCAAAAAGCGGCCGCCGCTTCGATCTCGAACTCAACATCCTGGTGGCCCCCGGCCAGGAGTGGCCCGTCGAGCGCCAGGATGCCCTGCGCCAGGAGCTCTGGTCCCGCCTCGGCGACACCCTGGGAGACGCCTGGCTGTCGGTCTGCTTCACCCGCGAGAAACGCTGGCTCTGACCCGGACTGCACGCTGAATGACGCGCGGGGTTGCACAGCCCCGCTCGATGACTCATCCGGGACCCCCACTCCGGCGTTGGTTGTTCTGCACTTTTCTCCTGTGTCTCCCGCGTCTCCCGAGTCTCCCCGTGTTCTGCCCTCTGCGGGTGTGCTCAACGGACCTCTGGTCCCAGGACATCCACCAGTGTTCCTCCCCCGCCAAAGACACAAACGTTTGCCACCCCTGTTGGATCAAGATTTATTTTCATCCCATACCAAACAAATAAAAATTCGTTGCTAAGGAAGGTGCGAATAAGCGGGGAAATTCTTCTCGGCTGACTCAGTCATTTCATTTTTTCAGTTTGAGCCGATCTTTTC